>JASJDR010000314.1 GCA_030065615.1 Xenococcus sp. MO_188.B8
AGATAAAATTCCCCAAACTCCCGAGCAGTTACCAATGATGCTCTGGCAGTATGGGTTGATTAGTTTAAAGCAATTGGAGCTGCTTTGGGATTGGCAGCAGTCAGGTTTGCTCCCACAGCCAGGGGATAACAGCAACTTTGCGATTTAGTTCTCAGGAGTTCACCCTAAATTAGTAAAATCAGAGTTGACCTTGAATAACCCGAAATTTTAGATTTGAGATTTGTGATTTTAGATTTAATGGTCAATATTCATGACCATTCTCAAGTCACCGTTAAACTCGACCCTCTAATTTTTAGATCTTAGTCAGTTAATTTGGTTCAGGTAGGACAGAGTTGAGACGAGCTTGACTTTTTGCTGTAATCATAGGAATCTTAGCCTGGATTATTCATAATCATCTATTTAAAATTAGTGAAAGCTTGATCTGGAGAAGAGCGTAGCGTTCCTTATCAAATGACAGTCTGTCATTTGAGTTCAATCAGCGAAGAGCTCATTATCGAAGTATCCTCAGACGAGATTGGAGTTTTTTAGTCACCCAGAGAATTCAAGAATTATTTACGTCATGATCCAATCTTGAAGATTACTTGTGAAAACTGTTTGAGTCGTTCTATTCCCCCTTGCTGATACTGTCTCAAATAGCTCACTAAGGTTGTTTGACAAATTCGGCATAACCGTCGCCTTTCTTGATGCGATAGCCCCTGACTTTTGAGGTAAAGCACTTCCATCTTCTTTTGTACCCGAGGATGGGGATGATGATAGCGTTCGTAATCTAGCTGTTGAATTTCTTCTCCACTGAACTCAATCTGGATCATGTCTCCGTACTCTGCTTCAGTTGAATATGCTGCACTATCCTACCTCAAGAGCATCAAAAAAAAGTCTAGTATTCAACCGCTGGGAGTATAGACGCGGTTTAGCTTATAGATTAAATGATAAAGCAGAAAAAAAAGCGACCCCTTATGAGGAGACGCTGTTCACAAAATTCTATTTTCAGCTAACTAACTAAACTCTTATCCATTGATAGCAGGGGCAGTTAGAGCAACAGGAGCAGACTCACCAGCAGCTAAGTCCAAGGGGAAGTTATGAGCGTTACGCTCGTGCATTACTTCAAAACCTAGGTTAGCTCTGTTTAAGATATCAGCCCAAGTTCCCACTACACGACCTTGAGAGTCGATGATCGATTGGTTGAAGTTGAATCCGTTCAGGTTGAATGCCATTGTGGAGACACCCATTGCAGTGAACCAGATTCCAATCACAGGCCATGCTCCTAAGAAGAAGTGCAAGGAACGTGAGTTGTTGAAAGAAGCATATTGGAAGATTAAGCGACCAAAATATCCGTGTGCGGCCACGATGTTGTAAGTTTCTTCTTCTTGACCGAATTTGTAACCGTAGTTTTGTGATTCAGTTTCAGTTGTTTCTCTTACTAAGGAAGAAGTTACTAAGCTTCCGTGCATGGCGGAGAATAGAGAACCGCCGAATACTCCAGCTACTCCCAACATGTGGAAGGGGTGCATTAGGATGTTGTGCTCAGCTTGGAAGACCAACATAAAGTTGAATGTTCCGCTGATTCCTAGAGGCATGCCATCGGAGAAGGAACCTTGTCCTAGGGGATAGATGAGGAATACTGCTGTTGCTGCTGATACAGGTGCACTGTATGCCACACAGATCCAAGGACGCATTCCTAAACGGAAGGATAGTTCCCACTGACGACCCATGTAGCAGAAGATGCCAATGAGGAAGTGGAATACTACTAACTGGTAAGGACCACCATTGTATAACCACTCATCTAAGGAAGCTGCTTCCCAAATGGGGTAGAAATGAAGACCGATAGCGTTAGAAGAGGGGATAACAGCACCGGAGATGATGTTGTTTCCATAAACTAGAGAACCGGCAACCGGCTCACGGATACCATCGATGTCCACGGGAGGAGCCGCGATGAAGGCAATGATGAAACAAGTTGTTGCTGCGAGAAGGCAGGGGATCATGAGTACACCGAACCAACCAACGTAGATGCGGTTGTCTGTGCTAGTAATCCACTGACAGAATTTCTCCCAAGAGCCGGCGCTTTCGCGTTGCTGAAGAGTAGTAGTCATTTGGTTATGATTGCGATTGTTTAAGTTATGTATGAATGATATGTAACTATCATAAGGGAAATGTAACGGAATGTAACAAAGAAAATCTTATCTCTCTGATTAGCTTGGCTTATGATGAGGAATTTCAGGGGTCAATCGATTGTAGATTGATGATTGTAGATTAATCGATTGTGTGATTGCTGAAACACAGATTGTCCCCATAAGTGAATTTAGGGCAGGAGATTTTCGCGCATTCAAAAATCTCAAATCTCAAATCGAGAATTCTTGCGGTCACTGCTCAAGTCGAGACTAGCTCACCGAGAGATAGAAATATTGATAGGGGCTTATCTGCTCGATTTCGAGATCGCTAAAGGTTACCAGAACGATGATTTCGGATTTTTCTGGCTGATAGCTTTTCAGCCTCGAAAAGAGTGGCCACAGTTGCTCCGGCTCCTTGACGACTAACAACAAGCGATCGCTAGGGAGATAAAAAGAGCAAGGTTGACCGTGCTGGAGCGTCAGACAGACGACTCCCCGCCCGAACTCCTGGAAACCTTCTGAAGCTAGGTTTTTGAGAGTTTCGGCTTCCACGAGAGCACCAAACCTCTCACGGGTTTTGAGCCATGCTCCCTGGAGGTCTTCAGCATCCCTGACTGGTTGTCTGGTCTCGATCATCATCTTTAAATAATTATCTCCGCAATGGTCAATTGTCTGGGCTCCGAATAAGCCTTGTAGAATCGCAATATCTACCATGCTTATTCGGAGAGAAACTTTCCGAAGAGTCTCCCTAAACCTTTTTAAGTTTCT
Organism: Xenococcus sp. MO_188.B8; assembly: GCA_030065615.1. Classification (GTDB taxonomy): domain Bacteria; phylum Cyanobacteriota; class Cyanobacteriia; order Cyanobacteriales; family Xenococcaceae; genus Xenococcus. The sequence continues at coordinate 2,874 of JASJDR010000314.1, forward strand.
AAGATATTTTAGCTAATGGTTTGAGGCTTTTTAGAGTAACATTTCTCAATGATACAGCTTGATTAACAGCCAGAGGAAATGAATTTTTTTGCCAAACTAAATAAGGCGATTTCCCAGAATCAGAGTTTACTCGTCGTCGGATGAAAATATTTCATGATTCAAGCTCCGTATTTGCGGCAATTGAAATTTAGCTCTCCCATTGTCAAAAGCCATCTGCAAATCACTTCAGGCATTTTGCAGCTCAGCACGGAATGTCCCTCTTAGTCTATCCAATCCTTGCCTAGTTGCGTGAAGAACTGCTGAATTCAGTTTTTGTCCGGTAGAACGCGCTTGGGCGCTCCGATAGCAATGGAACAAAAAACAGCGCTATGCATGTATAATTCGAGAAAAATTGGTATAAAGATTGAGCCCATGCAGAACCAAGAAATCGCGAGGTGGACATGGAATCGGGCTGTCTAGTTGTACGGATTTGGTGGCTGCCAGTTTTGGCGTATCCTCAGATGAAGCCATCAAGGGACAGTACTTGGGAGCAACGGTGCGTAACAATATTTATTATGCCTGGTTCCATTGGCCAATTTATGTGCAACAGGATGATAAAGAGTCTGCGTGTCATTGCCGGCATTAGGCAATAAGCTAAAACTTAGGCCTTGCTGATTTTGATTTTAGCTGGCGAATTGGTATTAGTAAGTGATGACTTTATGAATTATTTTAAAAGTTTAAATAATATATTTTAAATGTGACTTTTCGATTAGGCTGCATGGAAACAGCGATTGTCTTGAATGTCAAGTACGATTCTGAAATAGAGCGCTCGCGGACAAATGATTAAGGCAATCGCTAGCAGGCAAATCAACATTAGCGATCGCTAATTCCGCTCAAATTTTTCAGTCAACAGGAGTGACATCAAATCTCCAACTGTGATGCTCTGATAAGCATTGCCAACTAAGCCTTCATTGAATAATCTGTGGTTGCCAAGACTGAGCATTTGTGACCATTGCATTCAAGAAAATCAAGAGTTTGTGCTGCCCAGGCAGTAAGAGCAACTTTTTTTAGTTTACCCTTATCCAATAAACGCTGGTAAAAATCTTTAATCACAGGATTAAAACGAACTGCCCCTTTAGTCGCCATGTAGAGGACAGAACGGACACGAGCACGTCCCCCCCCAAACTCTTCGTTTTCCTGACAAATGGGCGACCGACATCAGCATCAGGACTTTCTTGGCCACACTTATCACCCTTTCGCCAGATTTGGGCTTTAGTTGTTAAAAACCAGTTAAACACTTGCTCTAGCAGAAACTTCCCTCACAATCTCAGCATTTTCATGAGGTATTGTGCCAAATATTATGAGGTGTCTGGGTTTGAACAAATAACCGAATTGTCAGTACTAATGAGTTTGGAGAAAAGAGTTTTTCCTTTGTTTCTCCAGATGGTTATTTCTGGACATTGATAAGTATAGGAATTGAAAATTAATGTTTACTAATCACTGATAACTGTTTACTAAAATGATATTGCTCCGATCCAATAACAAGTTTCTAATTAATCTAGCTGCCATTTTTTGAGTGAATTTTTCCGCTACAGTTTGTCCAAGTTGCTGAGTTTCTGGTTTACTGATTATCTTAATTACAATAGAAACGATACGAGTCGGCTCAAAACCTGGGGTTTGCTGTAAAAGTCCTAAAATGTTTTTCAGATGAGTAACTGCATAGGAATCTTCTAATTGTGCGGGAATTTCTTGTACTGCTAAACCAACTCGCTGGCGAACAGAAGTCGAGACATTGATCCAAGTTTTACGTCCCAGATTATCTAATGTATTGACAATCTCATCAGCCAAGCGATCGCGTATAAAGGTACCTCTTTCAGAAAATAGGTAATCTAAAGCTTGATTAACTATCTTATCAAAATCATAATCTACAGAGTTATTGGCATTGCGCATCAAGTTTTCTAAACGATGCCAACGGAAACCTTCTTCCTTAAAGAGCAAATCCTTGAGAGAGTTGCGCAATTCGGGCGCTGGATCAGTCAATAACCGTTTTGCTACATAGGGATAAGCTTTACTAAGAACTTTGAAATCAGGCTCAATGCCGATCGCGATTCCTTCGAGAGTTACCATGGAACGGATAATCAAGGCATAATATGCCGGTACGCGGAAAGGAAATTCGTACATCATCGCCGACATCTGATCGGTAATGCTTTTGAAGTTTAACTCAGCAACACTCGCACCTAAAGCATTGCCAAAAACATTAGTTAGAGCAGGAATAATTGGTTCTAGATCTGTTTCAGGAGTTAAAAAATCTAATTTGACATAATCGGTAGCCAAAGATTCAAAATCCCGATTCACTAAATGGACGATTGCCTCAATCAAACCATAGCGTTGATAGGGTTTAATCCGACTCATCATGCCAAAATCTAAATAAGCCAGTCTGCCATCCGCCATTGCTAACAAGTTACCAGGATGGGGATCAGCATGGAAAAAACCATGTTCCAGTAACTGCCTCAGAGAACATTCCACCCCAACTTCCACTAAATGGGTAGCATCAATCCCTTGGGCTTGGACTTCTTCGATATTATTCAGTTTGGTTCCTGTGATCCACTCCATAGTCAAAACCCGTCTTCCTGTATATTCCCAATAAATTTTAGGAACATAGATTTCTTCCATGTAGCCGTAGAAGTTTTTAAATCTTTCTGCGTTACGCCCTTCCTGAGTGTAGTTAACCTCTTCAAAAATCCGCTCTGCTAACTCGTCAGTGATCGCAATTAGATTAGATCTCACCCGTTTGACATTATTTTGTACCCAACTTGCCAGCGATCGCATAAGGTAAATATCTAGAGCAATACGGCGCATTAGATCAGGACGTTGTACTTTTACCGCAACTTCTTCCCCAGTTTTGAGCTTACCCTTATATACTTGTCCTAAAGATGCAGCAGCAATGGGTTGTTCTGATAATTCTGTGTAAATTTCTTGAGGTGGTTGTCCTAATTCTTCTTCGATGAAGCGAAAAGCAATTTCGTTAGGAAAAGAAGGTAATTGATCTTGTAACTTGGCTAATTCTTCTAAATAAATAGGAGAAACTAAATCTGGTCTGGTAGATAAAGCTTGACCTACCTTAATATAAGCAGGACCAAGTTTAGTTAATACTGATCTTAGTTTAATTGCTCTGGCTCGTTCATTCTTAGCAGAAGTTCCTCTAACCTTGTCCCACCATAAGCCAATAGCATAGGAGGCAAAAGAAAAGATAATATTAATTGCTCTAAATAAAACTTGAAATGGACGTTTGCGGTATTTACGGTTTATCCTTTCTGCATCATAACGCCATTCCGCATTTGGTTCTTCGAGATCGATATCAACAGCTGTATCAACATCAAAGGTTGTCTCAACTGTTTCGGCGGAGTAGAGGTCGCTAAGATCTGATTTCGGTAACGTAGAAACGGGCATTAATGTTTTTTGAACCATGGGATTGACGCTGACTTTAGCAAGTATTGTAAATAATTGTAACAATATATCGACAGATCTGGTTTAACTTCACCTGAAATCTTTTGATTTCAATCTTATGCTGGATTCAAATATTTATTGGCATACTTGAAGATTAATCTTTTTTTAACAGTATTTTTGAGGCAGCAGGTTGTGATGTCAAATATTAACATAATCCCTCACCATAGGCTCAAGAGAGAAACATTCAGTCCTTTGCGTTAAAAGCGATCGCGCTGACAGCGATTCTAGAATCTCTAGCATAGTTTTAGCTGATATCTGAGATTTAATTTGCGATCGCAATTCGGAAACTGAAACAGGTTTTTTTTGCACCGCCAGACAGCTCATTAACTCTTGTTCCTCCCATGACAAGCGTCCCATCTGTTGGTCTAAAAGGACGCAAATATCGCCGAAAATAGGTGTGTTATGGTTTAAGAATTCAGCAATATTTCCATCAAATAAGTTTTTAATTGTCGTAGAGACGATCTTTAAGACCAGAGGATTGCCTGCATAGTACTTAATTAGACTGGTATAGTCGGTTTGTGAGCTCCTGAAAATACCCTTTTGCTCAAAAATTTTCTGTGCTTCTTTTACCTGCAAACCCTTGAGATTTAGAATGCGAACGGGTAATCTTTCTCCTTCAAGTCGCCCAATTGCTTGGGGCTTTTCCCGAGAAGTCAGCAGCAAGCAGCTTTGATGGGGTGTTTGCCCCAC
>JASJDR010000315.1 GCA_030065615.1 Xenococcus sp. MO_188.B8
CTACAATAAAGGAATTACAGTTCCATCATCCGAGTTAGAATCCTTTCAACAATTTTGGCATCCCTCAGAAACCTTACCCAAATGGGATGTCATTATTGTTCCACCTTAATGGTATCTTATTTTGACGCAAGTCCCTAAACTCTTTATCCACAGTAATTATTAGATATTGATCACGGACTTTCAGTCACCGTTACACCGCCGTAAAAGCGGTGCGACCCCGGTCGGGTCTCCCGACCTAGGGAAGCGGTCGGAACCTGCTCGGGTTTCCCGAGCTAGCGGTCAGACCCCAGGACTATTTCAATTGTGGTGCTCGCCTCAAGGTTTAGGATCTCGAAGTTGTTAATGAAGATTCATTCTACATTGCTACTACCTAGATACTCGACTAAATGTTCTGGAAATGTCACTTTTTTCTTTTAAATTGAAAAATTATGATTGTCTAACTTAGGAGTTTGCTTATGCCTTTAATTATTGCCGTGCTCATCGTCACTGTCGCCTATGCCTTGTTTTTGCCATCTTTGGGATGAAATTAACAGTGTCAAGTACCTCTTGACTTGATAATAGCTTCTCCTTTATGTTACGAATTGTAACAAAATAACCCTCTTTCTCGAAATTGTTCCGAGATTGTCACTTTTTAAATTCATACTACAGGGGTAACGTAATTTGATATTTTAAGAGGTACCCAGATGAATATTCTGGTTGTGGTAGATGCTCCCGACCGCTGGCTCAAGCTCGCCCAATTTTTAAGAGCTGCTCACTACACTCCCCGTCTAGCTCAGAATGCACTAGACGCAATTAATCTTTTCCCAGAAGTTGAGCTCATTATGGTTGATGCCGAACTTTCCTCTGGAGGTGTCGAACTGTGCCGTGAACTTCGCTGCCGTGGCTATGATCGTCCACTCATATTATTGGCATTGGACTCACTTGATGATGTGCGGCTTTCTGGAGCAGACGACTGGCTCGAATATCCTTTCTATGCTCCAGAGGTCATACTCAAAGTGGAATTGTTACTCACTCGTTATCGGCTCTGGAGTACCCAAACAACATCTAGCTTCTATGCAGATTTTTGTAACATTTCACCTGCTACAGAGTCAGGTCAACCGATAAAATATCCATAGCCATACCCCTAAAAAATACCCTCTTAAAGAGAGTACTGATATTTATTACACTTACACTAGTCATACAGTTGCATAATCCTTACTTTAACTTATGAGCGATCGCGATTTTCGGCAGAATGAGAACTGAAAAAACGCGATCGCTATTTAATTCCGCGTCGGTAGTATATTCCCCTTGTAGCTCAAGAGTATCGTTAAGAGCTCCTATTTCCATAAACTAAGAACCGCTATAAGAACAAAGATAAGTTTTTCATGATTGTTATAATTTTTTGGTAGCTGTTCTTTACGATTCTTACGATAGAAATAAAAAGTAAAAAATCTGATAGTCTAGATTTTTTTTAGGGCGTAATTGTCATTAAATAGAAATTAACTTAATTCAATTCAATAATATATAGCTTTTCTCAGATTCATGAGACACATCTAACATCTGCCTTCTGCCTCAAAGCTAGAATTTTTGTATCTTACCAGCATGAAAACTGCTATAGGTTAGCTCTTTAAGGATATTTATATATTTGTTTAAATCCTCTATTTTCCTAGCAAAAACTTATCTAAAAAAACGCCTGAGATAGCACCTAGAAGCAACACACATTAGTTAGAAATTCTTCCATTAATTTATATCATTATGGTTGCGGTTGTCCTTATTACTATAATTTCTTAAAAAGTAAACCTGGGGACATTATTTTAGTCATGCACAAGAGTTTAGCAGGCTATGTATGTATCGATCATATCGCGATCACAAATGGAAAGTGACTAAACTTTTGTTGCCAGCGCCACAAGGTTTTGGGTATCCCAGAAATAATGACCCGAAGATTGGCTTTTAATGATAAGAATAGGGTATCTTTTTTCAGTAGATCAAGTTTTAGATTAGAAAAGATAGTAAAAATTTTTTGTAGTAATCAGCAAAATTATAACCATGAAAAACTTGTGGAATGATCGAGCAGCAGCAAAATATCAAGGAGATTTAGGATTACGAGTTTATACTTCTCGTCTATTAGGGCAAGATCCTTCGTTAGTTTTACATGGAGGCGGTAACACTTCAGTCAAAATACGAAAAAAGAATCTAGTTGGGGAAGAAGAAGATATTCTCTATGTCAAAGGAAGTGGCTGGGATTTAGCCACCATTGAAGAACCTGGGTTCTCTCCAGTAAGAATGCAGCATTTATTAAAATTAGCTCAATTATCTTCTTTGAGTGATCCAGAAATGGTTAATGAACTTAAAACTCAAATGACTCGTGCTACTGCACCATCTCCTTCCGTAGAGACCATTCTTCATGCAATCTTACCCTATAAATATGTCGATCATACCCATGCAGATGCCGTAGTAACAGTTACGAATACCCCTGATGGATTAGACAGAATTAAAGAAATTTATGGTGATACAGTAGTAATTATTCCCTATATTATGCCTGGATTTGATCTTGCCAGAGTTTGTGCCGCAAAATTCGTTGCCGAATCCCATGATAAAACGATTGGAATGGTATTAATGAATCATGGCATTTTTTCTTTTGGCAATACGGCTCAAGAATCCTATAATCGGATGATTGAATTAGTAGGAAAAGCGAAAACTTATCTCCAAGAAAAAAATGCATTGCCAAGCAACTTTTCTTCTAGTTCGTATCCTATTAATGATAATATAATTCTGGGTTTAACTTTAGCTAGATTGCGTTATCAGCTTTCCAAAAGTGCAGAATTTCCCGTTATTTTGTCTAATCATCGAGAACCCAAATATTTAGCTTTTGCCCAACGTAATGATTTGCCAATCATCTCTCAACAAGGCCCGGCAACTCCTGACCATGTAATTCGTACCAAACGGATACCGTTATTAGGACAAAATATAGAATCTTATATTAATGATTATCAAGCTTACTTTCAAGCTTATTCTTCTGCCAATCATGTCATGCTAGACCCCATTCCTCGGGTAATTATTGACCCAGAATTAGGAATTTGTACTATTGGTAAAACAGTAAAAGCAGCAAACATAGTGGCAGATATTTATGACCATACCATTGACGTAATTGAAGGAGCAACCAAGTTAGGTAAATATCAAGCTTTATCCCCAAAAGATATTTTTAATATGGAATATTGGGATTTGGAACAAGCCAAATTACGCCAAGGTGGAACCCCACCAATCTTAACAGGAGAAATTGCTTTAGTAACAGGGGCCGCCTCAGGAATCGGCAAAGCCTGTGTTGATTCCCTCTTAAAAAGAGGTGCTGCGGTAGTTGGCTTAGATATTAATCCTGCCATTGAAACCCTCTATAACCGTCCTGATTTTTATGGCATTATTTGTGATGTAACTGATGAACAAGCGCTAGTTCAAGTATTAGAAAAAACTGTCCGCAAATTTGGTGGCTTAGATATCTTAATTCTTAACGCAGGAATCTTTCCTCCTGGATGCTCAATTGCTCAACTAAGTCGGGAAACCTGGCATAAAGTAATGGCAATTAATCTTGATGCTAACTTTATTTTAATGCGGGAATCTCATTCTTTCTTGAAACTGGCCCCTAAGGGAGGTCGAGTAGTAGTTATTGGCTCAAAAAATGTTCCTGCTCCAGGCCCTGGCGCTGCTGCTTATTCAGCTTCTAAAGCAGCCTTGAATCAATTGACAAGAGTAGCTGCTTTAGAATGGGGTAAAGATAAAATTAGGATTAATTCTCTCCACCCCAATGGTGTTTTTGATACGGGAATTTGGACAGAGGAAACCTTAGCCAATCGAGCTCAAAATTATGGTTTAACTATTGAAGAGTATAAAACCAATAATCTTTTAAAGGTAGAAGTCACTAGTGAATCAGTAGGCGAATTAGCCGTAGAACTCTGTACTCCCTTATTTGCTAACACTACCGCAGCACAAATCCCCATCGATGGCGGGAATGAAAGGGTAATCTAGGTTAAGGGACAAGAAACAGGAAAGAAAATAGTGACCTCTCTTGCTTAATTATCTCCCTGCTTCTCCAGTTCTCCCCTGCCTCTGATTGACCGGGGAACACCGGTCACCGCAGACACCGTCTTCTCTTGGTGCGCGTCTCTTGGTCGGCGTTCCTTAGCTCGGGAAACCCGAGCAGGTTCCGACCGCTTCCCTAGGTCGGGGAACCCGACCGGGGTCGCACCGCTTTTACGGCGGTGTAACGGTGACTCCTTTAGCTTTATTTTGGTTTTCAGCAGAATCACAACGTTACAATAGGTATTGTCAGAATATAGCTAAACTTATTAAACTTAAGAGCGAAGTTTGCTTCCCACTTACCCATAAAAACTAGGATAAAAGAAAAATATGACCAACCTGCAAGATCAAATAAAAAAAGAAACAGAGCAAGCAAGAGAAGTTTGCAGTACTGAAGGTGCAACCTCTGGAGAATGTGCAGCTGCTTGGGATGCAGTTGAGGAACTTCAAGCAGAAGCTTCTCATCAACGCCAAAATAATCCTCAGAAAAGTTCTTTCGAACAATACTGTGACAATAACCCAGACGCTCCAGAATGCCGTGTCTATGAAGACTAAAGCGGTTTTTTAGTCGCAATTACCGTTATTAACTAAATATTGATATTTAGAGTGGGAGTCTTAGATTTTAAGATTCCCTTCTTATTTGGGGTTAGACAATAACATTTTGGTAGTTTAGAGTAGTGCCAAAGATTGCAAAAAACACACTAAAATAGCCTAGGATTTGGAAATATAGGAGTGATTAAAAAATATCATAATGAATGATGTAGCTTTTTTACGTTCTTTGGTATGGATGGACTATCGATTGGCAATTATTTTTACTGTCATTGCGCCTCTGATCTTACTGATTTGGTCGGTAATTCAAAAAAAAGAAGCCATGCAAAAATTATTAATCATTTACTGGCGAGTTGCTAGCTTGTTGATGATCACTGTGTATCTAATGATTCCAGGTTGGAAAATTAGCTTTTTAACTGGGATTGCTGGTCGTATTTTAATTCCATTAACATTATGGTTCTGGGTTGATTTAAATGAAGAAATTAGAGATTTACCTCAAAGTGTCCTAAAATTAGCTTTTGCCTCATGGCGTTGGGCTGTGACAATATATTCAATCTTGGGAGTAGTTGCTAACAGTCTATTTATTCCCTGTGGTTTGTCTGCCAGCACTGCTCAAACAGCAAAATGTCAAGTTTGGTTGGAAGCACCACTAATGTATCGAGAAATTTTTCATCCTAAACCAGGCAATGAAGGGTTTTTAGGTTTTTTGGGAGCATGTGCTTTATGTATTTATATTTTATATCTTGTTTATTTTTTATTAGTAAGATTGGGCAAACAAGGACGTTCTGCTTTGGAACAGTAATATCAACATAGAAATTTAACTATAGGTGGTCATAGTGAGAAACTCAATTAGTTTCCGTTTGGAACAATATACAATTAAACGGAAAGAAGAAGTCTTAATTGTCCAAGTAGAAACTCCGACTGGACAAGAGGACACGGTCTTAATCTATAACGGTTTCTCAGGTTCTTTAACTAGACCTACTACTTATGACCCAGATATTCCTGTCATTGAACAGAATGCCACAATAATTTCAATTGATCGCGTAGCTAGTCCTTACGACCCAGTTAAACCTCAGTATATTCAAACTGGTTTAACTTTATCAGAAATGGAACAATTTCTCGTGGAAGCTAAGGTTTAAAATCGCTTCGCAATTAATTAAAAAAAGTAGGACAAACTAAAGCTTTGTCTTTCTTTAATCCAATACTGGTAAATCAATTTTGCTCACAGTACAAGGTATGTATCAGCTGTCTAGAAAATTAGATAATGGTGATGAATTTAGGAAAAAAATTATTTTTAATTGTCTTGTTGATTGCCTTTATTTTTTTAATGACTACTAATACTGTTAGTGCCTCTACAACGGATGATCCTCCTAATTTATTTATTGCTCAGCTAGAGAGCAGTTCGGATTTGGGACGAGAATTTTATGTTGAAAATTGCGGTAGTTGCCATATTCCAATTCCTGCGGAAGTTTTACCTACTGATGCTTGGCAAAAAATTCTCGAACAACCTCGCGATCATTATGGAGAAAATTTACCTAAAATGGTAAACATTACTGTTGGCTTAATTTGGAATTATTTAAGGTCTTATTCTCGTCCTTCTCTGGAAGGAGAAACTACTCCAGAGTTCGTGACTAATTCGCGTTACTTTAAAGCTCTTCATCCTCTAGTTGATTTACCAAAACCTTCAAGTCATCAAAGTTGTAAACTTTGTCATCCTGCTGCTGCGACATTGGATTATCGTAGTCTCACCCCTGAGTGGGATGATTAAGAGATAAAAATAGTTAGCTGCCGCAGTAGTGTGAATATGGCCGCTTTTCGCGAGCGAGACAATTTCCCAAGAAAAGTCAGGAAAGACAGTTAGAGCAATGACTTGATAATCTTGGGGTGCCGTTTCGGCAAAATCTCTGACACCCAATAAAGCCACCGCTCCACCATTGCGATAACGCCAATTCAGACCTTGAGAGAAGCTGGTTTGAGTAAAACCTGTAAAGACTGCATTAAAAGTGCCATTAAACGGTAAGTTCGGCAATGCCAGATAAAGATCGTGACCGTTAGCACCTAAAACAGTCCCCAGAATCACGGGCAATCCGTTTAACTCAGTGATCAATCGCGGGGTAAAACTAGAGGGAATCGATACTGGGACATCAGCAACCCCAACAGCAAAACCCGCAGCCCCAACAGAACTACCACCAGCACCACCTGCAGCCCCACCAGAACCAGAACCAGAAGCCGCGCCGGCACTACCACCAGTTGAGCTGCCAGAATAGGGAGAATTCATACTAAATCCGATTTAGATAGCCATCTTTTAAAATTAGGTATTAATTAACCAATGGTAGTGGGTTAAGTTTTTAATTTCTTTATTCATTGTTCGCAGTATATTACAGCGAGTTACTAAGATTTCTTCAATC
>JASJDR010000316.1 GCA_030065615.1 Xenococcus sp. MO_188.B8
CACTGGCCATAGTTGGCAGATAATCACGATCGCAAATGCCATCGGAATGATCAAAACTAAAAGCCCATTAGAATTACGATCTAGCACTTGTCCAGTCATAATTATGGATGCAATTTTTTAGTTAGTGAGTTGCTTTGCAATTTTACTTGCAAGGACTAATTGCAATATTAATGCAAGTTGCGTTGCATTGCATAGATTTCGAGCAAATTTTTGTCCTCAATAGCTAGTTTGCACTACTTCGTTAAGATAAACTGAGATAAGTTAAGACGTTGCAACATTGCTTTACGTCCTGCAATAGCAACAGAATCATCCAATTTAGTGAGTTTAATTTCTGTTTGATACTTAAGTTCTAGGGCAGTTTTGATCAACCAATCGGTAATAAAGGGATTTTTAGATAATAAAGGGCCGTGGGAGTAAGTTGCGATCGCGTTATGATAAAAGGCACCTTCGGTTTTATCTTCTCCATTATTGCCATAACCAACAATTACTTTGCCTAGAGGCTGAACTGAATCTAAGTAAGTTCTGCCGCCATGGTTTTCAAAGCCAATGATAATCGGTGCCTCGTCCCAAAAAGCTGTCAATTCCTCGGCTAAAGGAGCTGCTGTTATTTCAAAAACCACATTGCCAATACATCGTGGAGCCTCAATTCCAGGATGTTTACTTACTAAATCCAATAATCCTAAGCCTTCAATTCTTTGTCCTAAAGCTGGTTCATAATAGCGTCCCAAAAGTTGGGGAGAGCCGCAAGTAAAGACCCCTGGTGTCCCTGAGATTATTTTATTTTTAAAAGCTGCTGCTTTGGCACCTTGAAGATCGCGCATTACAATTTCTTGCTGCCGATCCTGTGCCCCGCCACCGACAATAATATCTACTTGGTTAAATCGATCGCTATCTGCTTCGCGATCTAGGGGTATGATAGAAGCCTCAATATTGCGCCATTGACAACGCCTTTGAATACAAATGACATTTCCGCGATCGCCATAGGTACTCATTAGATTAGGATAGAGCCAGCCAATTGATAATTCCATCTAGATTACAAGCGAAACAACAACTCAACTTGAATTTAGTCTAAAAACCAAATTATTGCTGGCAGAAAAGATTAAGATATAGTTACATTACTGAGCAAATTAGAAAAATCACCGTAAAAAATAGTATCGAGGTGAGAATTTAGAGTATGACCGCTACCCCCACAACAGTTAAGGAACGAGCCGACAAAACTGTTCGCAAAACCTATCCTAACTTTAAGGTTATAGTTCTTAATGATGACTTCAATACCTTTCAGCATGTGGCGAAAACCTTGATGACTTATATTCCTGGCATGACTAGCGATCGCGCTTGGGAACTGACAAATCAAGTGCATCATGAAGGTCAAGCCATAGTTTGGGTAGGCCCTCAAGAACCAGCAGAACTATATCATCAACAATTAAAAAGAGCAGGTCTAACTATGGCTCCGCTGGAAGCTGCCTAGTTGGGTTAAGTAATAAGTAATAAGTAATAAGTTAGAAGAGATTCTTCTGCTTACTGCCTCCTGGCTTCAAAGGCGAAGCCCAGAATAATATTTGTTACGAAGCAGGGTATTTGTTGTAAATTGAATAGCATAGGTTATGGAAGTGTATGCTTGCAAGAAATCAAAAAAAATACTTTATAATTGTTTATTGGTAACTAACAATGTCCTTTTTACCTAATTACCGTCCGAAAAAACTTTCCCTTGGCTTTTTGGAAAAAGAAGTCTTAGAGATCGTCTGGGACTTAAAACAAGTCACAGTAAAAGATGTACACGATCGCATCCTGGCCGATCCTAATCGAGAACTAGCATATACTTCCGTGACTACCGTTTTGCGTCGCCTCACCGCTAAAGGTTGGCTCAGATGCGAGAAGCAGCAGAAAAAAGGACGAGCTTTTTATTGGGAAGCTTTAGTGTCTCGTCAACAAGCTCAAGCTATTCAAGCCTACGAAAGACTCAATAATTTTCTCGAAATTGGCAATCCCGATGTTGTCGCTTCTTTTGCCGATAGTTTAGATACTACTAGCGTCGCACAAATTGAAGCTATTGCTGCTAAGCTAAAAAAATTGCGACAACAAAGACAAGAAGGGGGATAGGGTATGCATTTAATGATGATTATGATCGCTTTGGCCTTAGCCTGGGGATTGCGCTTAATTCCCCTAAGCTCTGATGGTACTTGGGAAAATCGCTGGCGGCGATCGCTTTTTGGGTTCCTAATTTCACCTCTAATCTTGATATCTACTGCCTTAGCTATTATTTTCATGGGGCCAGAAGGCAGTATGTTAGGATTCCCTGCTAGTAGGCTGAGTTATGGACTAGCGGTTGCTTTCCTGCTAATTACCTTAATTTTGGGGTTAAAATTAGGCGATCGCGCCCGGAAAACCAGCGCGAAAATTAGTAACTATCCCAGCCAAACTATTGCGGGTACTTCTGTAAAATTTTTAGAGCTCGATTTGCCCTATATTGCGCAAATTGGCTTGTGGAAACCCCAATTAGTTCTCTCTCAAGGATTATTAGATCTTTTAGAACCAGAGCAATTAGACGCTGTCTTAGCTCACGAACAAGCTCATCTCTATTATCGTGATACCTTTTGGTTCTTTTTCCTTGGTTGGTTACGTTCGGTAACATCTTGGTTGCCTAACACAGAAGCCTTATGGCAAGAATTATTATTACTCAGAGAAATTAGAGCCGATCTCCAAGCTGCTCAAACCGTAGATGCTTTAGTTTTGGCAGAATCTTTATTGATGGTAGCTCAAGCTCCCGGACAATCTTCTCTCTGCTTCTGTGCTACTTTATATTCTGGGTTAAATAGCGATCGCTTATCTCAAAGAATTGATGCTTTGGTTGACACTACTAAGTTACCAGACAAGAGTAACCTTTGGTGTTGGAGTTGGCTGTTGTTGGTATTTATCCCTTGGCTAGTGATTCCTTTGCATTCATAATAGGAATTGGGACAGAAATTTGTAGCTCCACACATTTAATTATCTGCGTTTATCTGTGTTCATCTATAGGTAATTTCTAAGAAAGCTCATCCCTTGTAGGGTGGGCAAAATTAATTTATGAGTATTTTATTGATTTGAGATCGAGGTTTGCCCACCTTACTTTTACTGTAAATTAGACATAGATCGAGATTATTTTTGATTTTTTACGTATTACGAATATTTATACTGTATTATCTAAATTAAGTGCGTAAGCGAAGCAATACCGTAAACTTACCTCAGTTCATCTAAATTTCTTGGTATAGCAATGAATGTTGTAGCTTTAGTAACACCAATAATCGGGCAAATTGTACTTGAAATCGCTAAGAAAATCAACAATAAAATTAATCCTGATGAATTACAGCAAGCTCTAATAGCTGGAATAAAAGCTGCGGAAGCAGAAGATCAGGAACTTCCTTTTGAACAGCATTTATTTTTTCAAGCTCAAAAAGATGGTTTTAAGGGTGTTCGAGATTTTTTGGAGTACTATTTTAAGCTTATAGGAGTACAAAAAGAGTTAACTAAATCTTTTGAGGATCAAGGATCGCCTGATGTTGGTTTTTTAGTAGAAGCCTTTAAAAAGACAGCAGAAAAATATCGGAAAGTTAATCCCATAGAGTCAAGAATTAAACCTTGGTTGACTACTTTTGCTAGAATTTACTTTCAGGAAACCAGTACCTATTTAAAATTTCAGGTTGCCAAGGAGGATTATTTTAAGCAACTCAATAAACGCTACGACAATATTAAGTTTGCTGGTATTGCTGTATCAGGACAAGAAGAAGAAAGAAAAAGGTTACAGCAGATTTTTGTCATGCCAGATGTGGCAAAAATAGAGCAAAATTTAACACCAATACCAGAGGAATTTATTGCTGAAGAACTCACCCAGCAAGAACAAATTTTTCTCGAACAAAAACAACTGGCAAGATTAACAAAGAGTTCTAGCACTACATTTTTAGCTAAAAGGTTATTAACCGAAACTCCAGCTATTAAAGCTGTAATACTCGGTGCACCTGGTTCGGGCAAAAGCACTCTCGTCAGTTATTTTGCGGTGATGCTGGCGCAGGGAGAGGCGGGCGATTTGGGATTGGATGGTAATATTGATTGGCTACCGATAGTTATCGAAATTCGGGATTTAGAAAGAAATTTAGATCTGAATATTCTCAAATATTTACATCAATTTGCTGAGATCAACCTGGTAATTAATAAACTGCCTGAAGACTTTTTTGAACACTGGCTAAAACAGGGCAAAGCTTTAATCTTGCTGGATGGTATAGATGAGGTTGTTGAAACAGGCAAAAGGGAGAAGGTAGTTGAGAGGATTAATTTATTTCTCAATCAATACAACCAGAATATCGCGATTGTTACGTCCCGTCCATCAGGTTACAAACGCCATTTTTTCTCTACTGCCGAATTTCCCCATTATCAGCTACAACCTTTTGATGATGACAAGATAAAGACATTTATTGACTATTGGTACAAGAGCCGTCTTGTCGATCCTCAAGAAATAGATCGCGGTAAAGATACTCTTCACAAAGCTTTTCAAGATAATAATAGGCTGAAACTATTAGCTAAAAATCCTTTATTAATCACCATTATTGCTCTAATTCATCGCTATCAAGCCTATTTGCCCAAGGAAAGTCATAAACTTTATGACAAAGCGGTGGAAACTCTATTAACTTCCTGGGATGCCAATAGAGCTATTAGCGGATACAAGGTCTTAAAATTTCTGGATTTGGATGACTTAAGGCGGTTACTAGAAAGTCTGGCTCGTTGGGTTCATAGTCAAGGAAGTGCGGGAGACAAAGAAGGCGGAACACAAATTAACAAAGATGAACTTTTGAAATGGTTAAGTAAGTATATCAAAACTAATACGCAACAACCCCTTACACTCGATAAAGCTAGGATAGAAGCTAAGCGTTTTCTGAATTATATTCGCGAACGTACAGGTTTACTCAACGAACAAGGAACTAATCGCTATGCTTTTGTGCACAAGACTTTTCAAGAATATCTCTGTGCCCAAGATATTAACTATGAAGCTGATGACGAAGATGATTTTGATATTGTTCTCGACTGCATTAAAGAACATCTTCATGAAGGTCATTGGAGAGAAGTTTTATTACTTTTGGTATCCCAACAAAAACCCCAGAAAGCTTTAAAAGCAATTAGAACAATTTACGAAAACGATAGTGAATACGAACAATGGTTACATCGAGATTTACTATTTGCAGGTAATTGTTTGGCAGATAGTCCGAAAGGAATGGGAGTTAAGGATAGAGAAGGTTTAGTAGATGAAATTATTCAAAAATTAGTTGAGTTAGAAATTTCAGGCAACAAAAAAATTGGGAGTAAAGTTCATCAACAAGTTTTTCCAGTTATTACCAGCTTAGTTGAAACAGATTGGGAAGCAAAAGCGTTAAAGCTTCTAAAGCAACAGCAGAATCAAATCGAACAATTTCGCTTCATAGAATATCAAGCTGAATTGGGAGAAAAAGAACAAGCTATCTCTACCTTGCTCTCCCTGGTTCAAGATCAGGAATGGGTTGTGCGTTATGGTGCGGCTCAAGCTTTAGGGGAAATCGGTCAAGAGGAACCAGAAGTGATTACTGCTTTGCTCTCCCTGGTTCAAGATCAGAATTTGTTAGTGCGTTCTAGTGCGGCTCAAGCTTTAGGGGAAATCGGTCAAGGGGAACCAGAAGTGATTACTGCTTTGCTCTCCCTGGTTCAAGATCAGAATTTGTTAGTGCGTTCTAGGGCGGCTCAAGCTTTAGGGAAAATCGGTCAAGGGAAACCAGAAGTGATTATTGCTTTGCTCCCCCTGGTTCAAGATCAGGAAGCTTCTGTGCGTTCTAGTGCGGCTCAAGCTTTAGGGGAAATCGGTCAAGGGAAACCAGAAGTGATTATTGATTTGCTCTCCCTGGTTCAAGATCAGGAAGCTTCTGTGCGTTCTAGGGCGGCTCAAGCTTTAGGGAAAATCGGTCAAGGGAAACCAGAAGTGATTATTGATTTGCTCCCCCTGGTTCAAGATCAGGATTATTCTGTGCGTTCTAGGGCGGCTCAAGCTTTAGGGAATATCGGTCAAGGGAAACCAGAAGTGATTATTGCTTTGCTCCCCCTGGTTCAAGATCAGGATTATTCTGTGCGTTCTAGGGCGGCTCAAGCTTTAGGGAAAATCGGTCAAGGGAAACCAGAAGTGATTACTGCCTTGCTCTCCCTGGTTCAAGATCAGGATTATTCTGTGCGTTCTAGGGCGGCTCAAGCTTTAGGGAAAATCGGTCAAGGGGAACCAGAAGTGATTACTGCCTTGCTCTCCCTGGTTCAAGATCGGGATTCTTCTGTGCGTTCTAGGGCGGCTCAAGCTTTAGGGAATATCGGTCAAGGGGAACCAGAAGCAGTTTCCGTAATTAAAAACTGGCTCGAACAAAATCAAGATGCAGAATACGTGGCTAATGGGATTGATGTGTTGTGGAATTTAGTAGCTGATGCTGATTAATTCATTCCAGAAATAATTTAGATATAGCGCTACGCGCAAGTCAAAAGTCAAAAGTCAAAAGTCAAAAGTTTACTAATCATAGGCTTGGGCGTTTACCAATGTCCTAACCAAATTACGTAGTGCTACAATTAAAAATTAATATTGCCATTACCAATTACGCCATTTCCCTGAAGTATTTGATTTACCTGTAATATTGCGATCGCCCATTAATAAATTATGATATTGGGCGGTACTTGCCCAGCGTTCAATTTCTCTTGCCCGAATAACAGGCACGGGATGGGTTAATTGACCAGTTTGGAAAGTCTTTAAAGTTTCCCCTCAACTCTCCTCACTAATCATGTCATAAGCTCTGGCTTGCTCAATAAAAGCTTCTAGTGCCGCTGCGCGGAAGTCACCCACCCCTAACCCCTCCGAGGAGGGGAAGTCAAAAGTCAAAAGTCAAAAGTTTTTCATAGTAAGGGTTTCAAGCTTTTCCAATGGTTGTTGTATTTACGCCAACGTCCACTAGGTTCAA
>JASJDR010000088.1 GCA_030065615.1 Xenococcus sp. MO_188.B8
GCAGGAAGCATTAATTTAAAATCATTAGAAGCTCTATTTTTATATCCTTTACACATAAAAATATCTTCGATAGTTTGATAAATACGATCATTAATAATCAAACCAGATTTAGGTACTAAAAAGTAGCAATTATCTTGTAAGCGATATTGGGTTACTACCCAAGTAGCTTCATTACCTTCATTCTCTTGCATCAAAATAAGAGGGGCATTGTCTCCAGTTCTTCTTTTTTCTATACTTTCTTTAGTTGCTGAAACTTTGACGATATTACTTTTATTTATTGTTTTGTGATTATAATTATTTACTAAATCTTCTAATTTATCTGAATTTTTCAAAGTTAATAAAATACTTTGTTTTTGAGGCGAATTGTTTATTCTTAAATCTTCTTTTTCTTTTTTATCATTACCCTTATTGACTTTTTTTTTCCCATTGGCACCATCTTCCTGATTAGTATTAGTATTTTTGTTTTTAATTACATCTAATGATTCTTTGACTACTATTAATAATTGGCTCAATTCTTGATCTTTATTTTTTAATGAAATAGCCAAGTTATTTAACACTTTAGTATTGTCTCCTAATGCTTGCTGATATGCTGCTCTACTATCAAGTTCTATTTGTTTTAATTCTTGATAAAATAGATTTTGTACTTGTTGAATATCTTTGGTACTTTTGTCATAAAGTGTTGAAAATTGTTTTGTGATCTCATCTGTATTGAAATTATCTTTGGATGCAGATGAACCCTGATTATCTGTAGATGTATCTTCTGACTTTTTATTCTTTCTAAATAATTTAAAATATAAATAGACTAAGATTCCTATTGTAAGTAGTACTAACCATCCAAAAATAATACGTATAGTATTGACACCAGGATATGAAATTTTAGAATCACTACTTTGTGTCAAGAATCTATCATTTATTTGTAGTAAGTCTTTCTCTATACTGCGGCTTTTTTCCCGAGAAACTATTTCTAGCCCTGCTTGAGTTTTTTTGAAAAATATTCCTGATTCACTTTCTATTCCTGTTTCTATTGTTTCTATTGCTTTTATCTGTTCTTCAATTTGTTGTAAATCCTCATTATTATTAGCTTGTTGTAAATTTTGTTGTAACTCTTCTTTTGCTTTTTTTAAGTCTTCATTTATAAAATCTTGAATTGTTTGTACTATGTTGTTATTTAAGATTGGGCTTTGGATTTGATTTGAGGTTGAAGTTCCTTGGGATGCTAGAAATTTATTATATTTTCCATATATTTCTTGACTAGAAAGTGTTTGTTCTTGTTCTGCAAAAAGAGGTTTGATATTTTCTAAGCTCTGTAAATATTCGTCTATTCGTTGTGCTAAATCTTTATCGTCATTTGTTTTACAGATTTTAGTTTCTTTACAATAACCATTATTAAAAACCACCCATTTTTGGTTTAACTTTTCCTGAATATCTATAAGTTCCTGAAACCCGTCTGTTTTTTTTTCTCCAAATCCACGAACTAATAAAAACAAGGAAAAATTAATTTCTTCATATTTATTCTCTAGAGCATTCGATAATTCTATGATCTCACCTATTTTTACATTCTGACTACCCTGAGCAAAACTTTTAATATTTGCTCCGTTTACTAATACTACTAATACTAAAACTAAAATTGAAAGTAAAAAAGCTGCTCCTATTTTTACTATGTTTTTTTGCCTCATAGTCTTTCTCCTATGAAATAGAATATTGCAAATATTATTTTTCCGCCCATTGCTTACCAAGCACTTTTAACATAGCTTTTAGCCCTAAGATAAAAGTACTTTCGGGACGAATCTTTTTAGAATCACCCTTTATAGTCAGCAAAGTTTTTTCTAATTCTCTTTGAGTAGCTTGCCACAACTTAGAATTATCACTCTGTTTTTTGCTACGTTTATAGCCTTTCAAAGGAAGAATCGATTCTAAATCTAAATCTCGAATAGCTTTATGATACTCATAGAGGAACTTAGGTACTTCTTCCAATTGAGGAATTTTGAATTTCTCAACATTCTCAATTTCTTCATCTGCCTCTTTATCAATGATGAAATCTATGCGAGAATCACTGGGAAATTTTGTGCCATTAATTTCATAAGCTTCCCCAGAAATTATTGGATCTTTAACCTTTCTACCTAAACCCTTAAGCTTAGTATCGCTCATAACTAACCCACAAGCTGCTTCATCCTTAGGATTTTGACTTAAATTGGTTATCTCTTCTGTATCGTCAAAACTTGAACCCTTACTTAACATACGACTCAACAACTCATTGAGCTCAGAATAGCGATCAAAATTTCCCCTGGAATCTAACCAATTAATGAAACGCGAAGCATTACCACCAAGATAGACAGGAGTAATTTGTTCTCTATTGTACTTGCCTGTTTTATAGAGAGTCTTTAATAAAATGCCGACATAATAATATAAACCAGCAAATCCCAGAGTAGTTAATTGAACTAAACCCTGAAACTCTTCATCCTCCTCTAGCAGAGCGCGTTGATCTGCTAACCAGTCTTGACTCTTTAAGCGTAACCAAACATCTAACTTGGCATTAAAAGCACCATCACCCAAACCTTTCCAGTCTCTAGAAGCAAGTCCCAATTTTTGTTCGGCAAACTTGGTGTTGAGCTTCAGGAATTGAGAAAAGATATCTCTTCCTGCTAACTGAACTGAACATTGATGAACCAGACGATTATTTTCCCAAATAGAAATGTCGGAAGTTCTACCACCCATATCAATACAGGTACTATAAACCAAATCTCTATCTTCAAAATCAGCAAAATACTGAGCAATTGCCAAACTTTCTGTACGGAAATCTGATTCTATGTCAGGAAAATTTTGTTTAATTCCAGTATTTTTTGCCAACTCCTTAGTTAAATCAGACCATACTTTACTGTAATTCAAAATATCTCCCTTAGAGAAGGCTGAAGGATAAGATAAAACCCATTTGATTTGGTTAACCTCAGCCTTGGCGGCTAAAGCTGTAATATGCAAGGCTAAATGTTTTAGGAAAACTTCGTTATCTAGACGATTGTCTAACTCCCATTTCAGATTAGTCTTCATCCAGCTTTCCTGGGGACGAAATCTGAGATTATCAGGAATATACATCCGAGCATCCAGGATAGGAAACATTTTTTTATTGTTAATATTTTTCCCTCTAGTAGTAAGAACGCTAGATATGGGTAGTGGTTTATCTTCGGGAATAAAGTTTTCAGGAATGAAGTTTTCAAATAAAACGTTGATCCGAGTCTCTCTAGGGGGTTTTGTTACCTGAAGTTGTAAATTTTCAGGCTTTAATGGTTTAGGAATTTGGTTATCGTTGACATAGATATTGGTAAATGAGGTACCAAAATCTACTCCTACCTGCCAACTATTGTGAGGTCGGACTATGATGGGTGGAGATTGGCATAAAATCAAGCCAATGGGCTCGTGGTTAAAATCGGTACAGGGTAGATATTCAGGAAAGCTTTCCATGCTATACATTTGGAAAGTTCCAAAACCTTCTTGGAAACTATGGGCATATTTAGCTTCAGGACAAGTTACTTGAAAAGTTTGTTCACCCAATTCCCCGTCGTAGTAGAAGATGTAATATTCTTGCCAATCTGCTTTCCTGAAATGGGGCCAAATCTGTAAAACAGGTAGTTGGTCTCCTAAAGAATTCTCTTCTTTTAAGTCGTAATCTTTATACAAACGATAGTTTTCATAAGCTGTGTCATCTTTGACTCCACTTAACGGCAAATCTAAAGTTACCCGAATTTTGATGCCTTCTGCTGTTTTGCAAGTTTGAAATATTATTTTTTTTAATAAAGCCTCAGGGGAGAGATAATCTAGTAACAGAGAATTGAGGGGAATTAGAGGAGTGATCCGCTGATTGTTAAAGACTAAAGGCTCTTGGAATTCCGGAAGTAATGCCCCTGGTAAAGCATCATCTTGGTCAATAAACTTCAATTCTGGTAAAAATAAGTCCTTTGGTTCGACTAAAATAACTTCTGGACTCCATTGTTCTTTAAGGTTTGGTAATTCTTCTGGTCTGAGGGCAGCAAGAGTTTTGCCACGGTGAATCCAAATATTTTGCGGGTTTTCGCCCCAAATCTTTGCTATTTCTGGATCGTAAATTAGCAATGGCAGTTTGGGTGGATCTAGTTTTTCTCGACTGGGAATCAGCTGAACGCTAGAATCTCTCTCTGGTGCCTTGACAGGATAATTGAGAGCTTCTAATACGCCTCTTTTAATAGCTACTTCAAAGAATACAGGATTGTCACTTAAGGTCAGAGTTTGTTCGGGAATACGCGTCAAGCGACCTTGAAAGTCCCCTAACAGTCCTTTCATGATGTTGATGGCTTTCATATCTCCACCATGATTATTTAAAGCCTTATTGAGATTATCTAGCCAGCACCAGAGTAAAGCTTGTTCATTTTTATTAAGATGACTTATTGGCGATCGCAATCTTTGTTCACTAGAATTCCACCAGGGTAAACCGTCCCAATTTCCTTCCTCTGAAGGAACGACAATCGTACTAGGAGATGTCATACCAATCGGTTTTTTATCCCACAAAAATATATAAATATCTTCCCAGGGATTTTTCCCGTCCAAAGTATAGAGATTTCTACCTTGAAAGTCTGGTAGTAGTTCGTAAAGAGATCTTGCAAAATCTTCTTTTTGTTGTAACTTCCCTAATTCGATTAATTGAGCAGTAATGGGAAATCCCCGTAACTCAGCAAGAGAGATCGCCGCTAACATCCCTTGCCATTCTTCAACCATCTGTGCTCTGAGAGAATGCTGCTGATCGTATAACACCATCTCTAGGGTCAGCGGGCGCGCCCACATGGTGGGAACAGAACTGATATTTTTAACTGCTCCTGGGGATTCATAACTTAAGCTAGTAGCTACATCCCCAAAGGTTTTACTCCCTTGAAGATTCCATTCACCTGGACGATCGCCTGATTTAACATCAGCATCGGCTTTGAGTTGGGGTAATAATAAAATGGGCTCAGACATAATCATAATATTTATGCTCAAGTAACGAGGAACGAGGACAAAGGATCAATTAGGAAATGAGAACTACTGATAAATGGATAAATGAATTAGAGGCGACAAAGGAAATATAGAGTTTTAGCTAAACCTACTGTTCCTTGAGGCGACAAAGGCAATATAGAGTTTTAGCTAAACCTACTGTTCCTTTTTGATTGGAAGATAGGATTTTGTTATTCGATAAGAGTTTAAGCTTTAATTGTTGTAAGGTATCTTGTTTTTTAGCATTGCGATCGCGATTATCTCCTACTACCAAATCGGCTAAATATTCCCCTTGTAATTCTTCGCCAAGATCAGCAAAAGCACGATATCTAAATAGTTGGATATTATCCCCGTCACATTGATGAATATCCGAGAGCCAACGCAAATAATCTTGACACCATTCCGTAATATTTGCGATCGCTTTCTTTTCGTCATCATCGTTAAAATCAGGCAAATCTTCACCTTTCCGATCGAAAAAACGCCCGATTACGCCTTGACTGGGACGATAAAATTCCACAAACCAAGGAGCTCCCTTTTGGAACTGAGCAATCCCCATTTTTTCGGCTGCATTTAGTTCTGGCAAGATATTAGACAACCAAGCATAGGCAAAACGGGCTGCATTAACTAATTTACCTTGTACTTCTGCTGTGTCTGGCAGATCATTCCAGGTAATTTGATCGCTATTCTGACGACTGTTAATAATTACTGTGCCTTCTCTAGTAGGTGTGTCAAGCAAAAAATGCCTAGCCGCTAGAGCAGAATATAACTCGATAAAATGGGGTTCATTCCGTTGCGTATTTTTGCCAATACTGAATTTGTAGTTGGATAAGTTCTGATTTCCTAGTAGATAGACTGTATGAAAATACTGATTTTGATTGACATAATAACGCAGAGCTGCTTCGGTATTAAGTAAAAACTGTTCAGCCCTAGCAAAGACCTGCTCATTCGCTGCATCCTTACCTGTAGGCTGAGGAAAACGAAAATAAGGAAGAACAAATAAACCGGAGATCTTCGCGCCTTTGATGTTCTCCTTATCTAACTTGTTATAAATCAGACGACCTAAGGTTGGTAGCCCCGCAGCACCCGTACCACCAAAAATTGAACCACAAAGAAAAATTCTCGGAGGGTTACCACTACCAGTATCAGCTAAGATATCCTGGGTAAAACTAGCCCAAGGTTCTTCTTCAAGATTGTCTAAATCTACATTACTCATGATCGCCGAGCCAATAGCCGGTCTACCACGAAACCCAACATCTAAACTAGCTTTCCGTTCTTCCTTGGTATAGAGAACGTCAAATAAATTACCTAAACCTTCAGGGTTTTGTCGCAGATTGTTATAACTGAAGAAAGAAGCTAAATTTTTGTTCGTGTTAGTGTTACCAAAGGGCGACCATAAATCAGGAACATAGGAATCGATAGGAGTTTGTAACCAATCACAATCCCGCTCTTCTCCCTTAATTAGTTGATGACATCTGCGATAGCTACTCAGACTGGTCTTTGCTCGTTCCAAATTACCATTAGTTTCATCGGCATCTACAAAGAGAAACTTAACTGGGCTATCTGCCAATAACCCTACCGCAGCTATTTGGGCGATCGCTTCTAAACATTTAGCTCCTGTTCCACCAATACCAATGGCGTAGAGTGAATTTTGTCCCATTCTTAACTATCCTATTATACGACGCAGCATGAAAGAACCTGGGGGAATATGCTTAAATAACCCTGGAGAACTGGTGGCAGTCGGCAACCAGAAAAGCCAAATTAAACCATCAAAAATAAAAAATCCTGCTAAAGATAATAATGCATCATCACTTTGGTTGATAAAAATCAACGCGATCGCAATTCCGATAATAGGTAATAATCCTAATAACCACCACATCACCTGCCATCTAGAGACATCAACTGCTCCTCTGATTTGAGCTTTAGCAGTGAAAAAAGACCATAGTAAAGTTGCAAAAATAGAGAACCCAAAGACTACTCCTGCCCCAATAGAGTAATTATCAGCTACCCAATCAACTGCTACTACATCCCTGAGTCTGATGTACCTTCCTGTGTAAATTAAAGGCTGTATCCAGAACATCAAGCCTAAGCCTATGACAACAAAAATAATGATGCGAATAATTTCTCCTGCTTTCATGAGCCTCCTCAAGAAATTTGATCGGATTAATTTTAATTAATTCGGATTTACATTAATTAATTCAGGCAAAACAATTTAGTAAAAGTTAACAGCTCTTAAAACCTTTTGATTGAAAAGTAAATATGCTTATGTATCAAAGAATTTATTTTCGATAACACTTAGTATAATACTAATATATGATCTATATTCTGAATATCTTTATTTAGTTAGTCATTAATTAAGCATACGACCCTCGCCCGAGGAATTACCGAAAGTAACATTTTTTTACATAGTGATTAAATTTAGAGTTCCACTTAAATTTTGGCTGATCCTATTTCCTGCTCTTCTGATTGTAGCTGCTTGTAAACCTGTATCAGTTGTTACAAATTCAGAATTACCTTGCAAACCGCCTCCACTAAAGGAAATTGCGAACAGATCTACACCTTTAAAAATATCGATTAATGTAGATGGCAGTGGCTCTATGTACGGCTATATAAAAAATGATTCTAATAGCCGTTATGCTCAAACTATTACCCTCCTAGATAGTGTAGTTTCTTTAGGTAAACATTCTAGATCAGCCAAGCCCAGTATTGAGCATTATAGAATTGGCGAAAGAACGACTCAAGAAATAACCGCTAATCAATATCAAAAAGCTAAATTGCCTGAGTTTTATACTGGTACAAGTTCCGAATTCCCTAAGGTTACTAGTCATTTAGATGTTGCTATTGAAAATCCCGAAGATGAAGAGCAACTATTAATTCTAATTACAGATTTAGATCAACAAGGTACAGATCGTAATAAATTAAATAAAAAAATTGAGGATACTTATTTTAATAAACAACTTCCCAATAATGCAGTAGGTATTTTGGGAATCAAGAGTGAATATAATCACACTGTTTATTCAGTAGATAAGAATATTTATAAAGATTTTGATTATACAACTCAAGGAAAAGAACTCGAATTATATCGTCCTTTTTATGTTATTTTTCTTGGGCATTATAAGGATATTATTCACTATCTTGAAAAGATGAAACAAAAAGACCCTGAATTTTTTGATACTAGTGAATTTAGTCTTTTTTATCCTGATAGGGTTGCCACGAAGATTGCAACTCTACATAATTTACCTTCTTTGCCACAAGATATCATCAGACCATCATCTCTCCAAAGTGGTAAAGTTGCGGTAGAAGTAAAAAGTCCCCCCTACGAAATTCTGGAGATTCCTAAAAGAATTGATAATGACAATTTTGATATTAACTATAGTCTGTCCTTTACTCCCTTAAAATATTCTCTACCTATTAATTATAATTCTATTATTACTGAAACAGAGATTTTAACTTACGATCTTCAATCTTTTACCCCTAATAATAGTATTATTTCTCTCAAGAAAGCAATCAATCTGAACAGTTGGGAGATTACAAATAATAATCTTAAATTCACTAATACAATTGATATTAATTCGATTCCCGATCCAGGAATTTATATCTTTAATATTAATGCAATGGCAGAAAGTTTCTTAGATGAAGATTGGTGGCATCAATGGGATTTTAGTTCCAAAACTAGCGATCAAGATGGCTCAAAAACCTATAACCTATTAAATTTTATGAAAAATCTTAAGCAAACGACTGTTGATTTAATGGAACAGCCTTCTATTGGTTATTTTTGTTACGCTATCCAAAAAAATTAAGCAATTCTCAAACGAGCTGAACTCTTATCCTTAACATTTGTCAAGTGGGAATAAAAAGCTGGTATTATCCAGTTTAATCTTTAATTACAAGCCCAATTTAAGAATTGCTTTTTACTGTATAGTTTCTTGTTATATAAAGGTCGTTTCTAATTTCCACCCACTTTATTAGTTTGGATATAAAGAATAAGCAAAAATACGGTGGGAACTAAAACAAATAAAATAGTTGCAACAAAACCAAGATCGTTAACGTTCATAGAACAGTGGCCCCTAAGTAACTTATAGATGAATAATGATGAATAATTATTAGAATATCATTACTTAGGTGGCATGATTCATTGAGTTGTTGTGCTAGCTACGGTTTGCCCTTAACGCTTAGATTTTTTCGTGGGCTTAGGTTTAGTATTAACGGTTACTGAACCATTTACTGTAGCCTGGCAAGCTAGACGATAATTATCAGGTTTCTTCTTCAGCTTACGTAGTTCAAAATTTGTCTTGGGTGAAAGGTTTTCCATTCCTTCGACAATCTCGACAACACAAGTTCCACATTGACCATAACCACCACAATTAGTCAATTTTCCTTTAAGAGTATAAATATCTACTTTATTCTGTAATGCTCTTTCCCGGAGATTCGCACCCATAGCAAAGACAACTTCTTTATCTTCTTTGACAAATTTGATAGTGGACATGACGGCCGTTTTCATTTTTATACCCATTCTATAATATTAAGAAATAATAAGAAATAATGACTTAAAAAGCAAGTCCTAGTGCTGCTGAGCGAGACCTTCGGTAGTCGTTTCACGATCGCAATTAACTTGAGTAGCCCTTTAATCTAAAACTGAGCGGGGAAAAAGCCCAAATATCGCAATGTCTTAAGAAGAGGTAGAATTGTTCTAGAAAACTGCCATAGAAAAATTGAACCGGAAATGCTGACACCTGAATTAATAGCAACAATATTCTATGGAATGCTGAGTATCGGAGGAGGAGTCATCGGCTATCTTAAGAGTCGCAGTAAGGTATCTTTGATTTCTGGCGGGGTTAGTGGCTTACTGCTACTCGTTTTAGCTTTGATGATGTATTCAGGTCTATCTTGGGCTAATCCCATTGCAGTTGCCATCATCTCTCTTCTGATTTTTGTGTTTATCGTCAGATGGTTTAAGACCAAAAAGCCAATGCCAGCATTCCCGATGATCTTTTTTGGTGTTGTCTCACTGGTTCTTATCTTGAGATGATTTCTTCTAAGGTTGAGCTTGGAGCTTGATTTTTTCAAAAAATGCGATCTTGTCGTCATAATTAAAGTAGCAAAACAAAAAGATTCCTCGTTATTGGCGATCGCTAATTCCGAAGTTGGAATGCTGATTCCCCCCCTTCAAACTATAAAAATCAAACAGTTTGCTTTTGGTATATTCCCAGAGAAGACAGCTTGATGAGTGGATTTTTGCCAGCAAAAGGTAGAGATTCTTTTTTCCCAATTACAAGAATTCCTTCTGGTACTAACCGATGGATAATGCCTTGTAAGATTTCCTGCTGTAAGATAGGCTCAAAGTAGGTGAAGGCGAGATAACGACAAAGTATAAGATGGAATAAGCCCTGTGGCATCTGTTTGCGGATATCAGCTCGCTCAAACTGCGTTCCCTCTTGAAAAGCAGATTTAAGACAATATTGCTGATTAACATCAAAGGCTTGAGCTATCCATTCTTGGGGAAGTTCCTTGAGTGTTCCTGGGGAATAACAGCCGCGCCTAGCTCTTAATAAAAGATACTCATCCACATCAGTTCCCAGAATAGATAAAGGTAAAAACAATTTTTGACGAGAGTCCCTGCGGTGCGTCCGCGCTTGCGAAGCTCTACCCGAAGGGGCAGCGACTACCGTCAGGTCTCCCGCGGAATTATTAATCCGCAAGGGAACGCTCACCGAGAGATCTCCTCGCCCAGGAAATGCGAGAGTTTGACTGGACAAGCAAAAATGCTCGATGAGCTTAAGGGTATAAACTTCTTCGCCAGAAGCACAACCAGCGCACCAGCAACGAATGCTGCTGTCCCTTCTCTCTTGTCCTAACTGTATTAGGGTTGGCAGAATCTGACATAATTGCTCGAATACTAGCGCATCTCGATAAAAACGGGATATTGTAACCCGACAGCAAGCATCAACTACCGACCACTCATCAGGATTGTTAACTAAGTAGTTTCTATAGCTAGCAAAATCTTCTAGCCCTAGTTTGCGGAAACGAGCCCTTAATCGCCGACAGACCTGCCGTCGCACGCGTCGAAATCCTGACCAGCGCAAGTGTAATTGAGGGAGGTTCTGCTTTAAGAAGCTAACACAATCGGGATCTTTCAAGTTTCCAAGTTTCACTGTCATCAAGAGCTTAGAAAAATTATAAATTACAACGCCTTCTCTTTCTTCCCTCTCTTCCTCATCTTCCCACACTCCCCCCTCTCACTTAACTAGGAATTTATGAATACTGAACCCCGTTCGCCAGACCCGTGAAGGAACAGAAGTAGAGGCCATTGCTCAGGCGAATCATCGTAACCTGGTGGCAAATACAATAGGTAGTCAGATGCTACGGTTTTCTCAATTACTTGGTTCATGTGGGCAGGCTGTTGACGCTGTTGAGGGGCCTCCGCTTGTACTACCTCCATCGGGAATATGACAAGTAGTAACCCAGCTAGAAGAAAAGTTCTGAACATGATTACTCTCTATCTCAGCTTAATCTGCATAACTTAGAGTATATTACCCAAGTTGCTAGTTATTGAACAAGAGAAACAAAAAATAAAGAATTGAAGAACAAACGGTTGCTAACCGTTTACGTTATATATTTTGAGATTTGAAGTTAGAAAAAAGTCTAATATTGCAATAAAAATCAATAATTAAATACACTTAACTTCATTAGCACTTCACAAATAATTAATAAAGTTGATTCTTGATTGTAGATATTATTAGCATTTCAATTATAAATTTATATATTTTGGCTATGAATTAATTTCAAAAACCAGTATTTTCCAGGGTTTACTTTCCCAAACTTTTTTTGCTAAGTTAATTAATAACTCGGTAATTTCCATAAAATCACAAGTTTTTAATGAAAAAAACATAAACAATCAAAAATTATATTCATAATATAGTCAAGGCAAATAATATTTTTCTGTAAATATATTCTGCATATATTATGAGATTTAGATTTAAGATAATTACCAAATTAAAAACACCATCAGAAATTACTTAGCTTGAGTAATTTCTAAAATCATAGTAATTTTTGTTCTTACAAATATTATTGTCTTAGATATTTTTTATCTTTTACAAACTCATTTTTTTTCTTATCCCATGCAATACGGAGGCTTACCATTGTTTATTTTGTTGTTAGCAGCTATATACCTAACCGCTATTTATGGTCTACTAAAAATCTTAGAAATATATTCTCAAGAAAAGAGTTTATCTCCTAACCTAAATAGAGCAAAGTTTAATGCTAGCAAATACAGCCTATCCCTAAAACCTTTAATCTACATGGGATATAGATATCAAAACCCTAATGTTTAGCGATCGCTTTATTGACCGGGGAACACCGGTCACCGCAGGCACCGTCGTTTCACGGCGGTGTAACGGTGACTTACTTGAGAGCATTTGCAATAGAGAGTTAAGCTGTTTTTCTTGGGCGATCGCTGCTTAACTACGGAATCCATGTTTGTAGCGTTTTGGCTACTTTTGGCTTTTACCTCTGGTGCTCCTAACTTATTACTTATTACTTATTAAGTATTGAGCCATCAGAGTTTTCTAAAACAAATCCTGCATCTTCAATCATCTGTAAATCCATTTTTGCTGCTTGTCCAGCTGTTGTCAGATAATCCCCAATGAAAATAGAATTAGCCGCATAAAGTCCTAGAGGTTGCAGCGATCGCAAATGGACTTCTCTGCCTCCTGCAATGCGTATTTCCTGAGAAGGCAAGATCAAGCGAAATAGGGATAAAATACGCAGACATTGACGAGGATTTAAATAATTAGTATCGCCTAAAGGTGTTCCGGGAATCGGAATCAAGAAATTCAGAGGAACACTGGTTACATTTAATTGTCGTAGAGAATAAGCTAAATTTGCAATATCATCGTCGGATTCTCCCATCCCCAAAATTCCCCCAGAACAGGTAGTGATACCTGCTGCTTGGACGTTTTTTAAGGTGTTAACGCGATCGCTGAATGTATGGGTGCTACAAATATTGCTGTGATAGTTCTCTGAAGTGTTGAGATTGTGGTTAACCCGATCAACTCCAGCTGCTGCAAGACGATGGGTTTGGGACTCGCTGAGTAAACCTAAACAAGCACAAATTTTTAAATCATGTTTGTCTTTAACTGTTGCTACCGCTTCTAGTACTTGATTGAACACCTTTTCCGAAGGCGTTCTCCCCGAAATCACAAAGCAAAAAGTTCCGGCTTTTAGTTCTGCTGCGCGATCTGCTGCTTGAAGTATTTTTTCCTGGGCCATGAGAGGATATTTTTCAATTTCGGCAGAGGAAATTTTCGATTGCGAACAATAATTACAATCTTCGGGACATAAACCACTTTGCGCGTTAAGTAAAAAATGTAATCTGACTCGATTTCCCCAATAATGACGACGTACTCTATAGGCTGCTGCTAAGAGATCTAATAGTGTTTCGTCTGATGATTGTAGTACCGCGATCGCTGTTTGACGGTCAAGTAACTCTCCAGCCAAAGATTTTGCTGCTAGTTGATTGAGGTTAAGAATTTCTGCCATTAGGGTTGGATTGGGGATTATTCATTATCAGACTAAAGCTCATTTTTCTATCAGAAGTCTGTTTTGTCTAGATTAAATTGGAGAAACTTTGCAAAATTTTTTGTAATATTTTTTAAATACATTTGTTTTTGTGGCGACTAAGCTCTAGTGGCTGCCATAATTGTGTCGAATACACAGTTAATATCTTTAACACTATTGATTATTCTGCTCAGATTGAGACTGGGCCGCAATTATAAAAATTATAAGTAATGGGTTGTTAAGCTAATGAAAAGAAAAATTTTAGTTATTGAAGACGAAAAAACAACTTTAAATAGTATTGTAGAATTTCTCCTCAGCGAAGGTTTTGAAGCTATAGGAGCCGAAAATGGCAGAGAAGGCATTGATTTAGCTCAAAAACATTTACCGTCTCTGATTATTTGTGATATTAAGATGCCCGATCTTGATGGTTATGATGTTTTGACCTATCTCCAGCAAGATCCCAATACCGCCGCAATTCCTTTTATCTTTCTTACCGCAACCACAGATAGCTCTAGTTTCCGTTTGGGCATGGAAATGGGGGCTGATGACTATCTTCGTAAACCTGTTACTAGCGCAGAACTCAGGGCTGCGATCGCAAGTCGCTTAAGAAAACAAGAAGTAACAATTAATAATTACCTCACTGGAGAAGTAGATTCTCAAGGAAACTTCGAAGATAGAATGGAGCAGTTGCAAAGTTACAGCGAGGCCCAAAGCTCTTTATTTAAGTTTTTGTTGCAGGGAATCAAGCCATCGATCACCCAACTAACTCAAGAAATTGAAGATTTAAAAGAAACTCCAATGGATAGTCAACAGCAGGAACATCTTGATAATCTACAACAAGAATTTACTCGTCTTTTAGCTGTGGTGAACCAAGTTTCTGAATTACATAAGATTCTTACTCCTGAAAATACTAATGTTCTCAGTCAGTTTAGTTTTTTTGAACATGAAGGATAGTTTAAGTAATTAGGTAATAGGTAATAAGTTTTGATGTTTCAGTGTTTTAATTATTATTAAAGTGCTAGGTTAGTGATGCCCCATACTTATCATATAGATCAGAATTATTAGATTGTTTATTTCTCTCCTATTACCTTACCGGGGGTTTTCCATAATTTATAAATAATGAAAGTAGAAGCTTACATAGAAAATACTTATATAAAAAAACTCGATGGTTGCCACCCGATAGATCAAACTGTATTGGCATCTCTAAAAGCAATTCCTTGGCAAAATTGGTTCCAAACTTGGCTAGAGGCACTAGCGTCTCAAATTCAGATTTCAGATAGTTATGAACTAAGTTTGCGGCTTAATAGCGATCGCGAAATACAAGTCTTAAATTTTCAATATCGGCAGCAAAATAAACCTACAGACGTTCTCGCCTTTGCTGCCTTAGAAACAGAGATTGTTAAGCCAGAAAATACTGAAGAACCTTTATATTTGGGAGATATTGTCATTTCTTTAGATACAGCTGCCCACCAAGCGAGCGATCTCGGCCATAGTCTAGTAACAGAAGTTGCTTGGCTGGCCAGCCATGGTTTCCTACATTTACTGGGATGGGATCATCCTGATGAAATTAAATTGCAAAAAATGCTGTCACAACAAGCAAACTTACTGAAATTAATAGATATTACTGATCTTTATTAGTTAATTAGCTGTTTCGATTGAACATCATTTTTTTATATCGTGAGTTAATATATCTTGATAGTAAGAAAACCTAAATTGGGTTTATTAAATTAAAAACACTTTTTTAAGATGACTGAATCTACTAATAGCAATATTGATGCCTTATCCTGGCTCGAAGCAGAAAACCCTAACGGTATTGCTTCTAGTCGTAAAAGTTTACGCAATCTCGCCTGGAAAGTGGCACCGAATCTATTTTTGAGTTTCAAATATGCTTGGGCAGGGGTAAGTTATGCTTTCGCTACCCAAAGAAATTTTCGCATTCACACTGTAATTGGGACTCTGGCAATTAGCTTGGGTCTCTTTTTGCATGTCAGTGCCGTAGAAATCGCAATTATTACCCTTACTTCTGCGATCGTGATGGTTTTAGAATTACTTAATACCGCGATCGAATCCGTGGTCGATTTAACAGTGAAGCAAACTTATCACGAACTGGCGAAAATTGCTAAAGACTGTGCTGCGGGGGCGGTTTTAATATCAGCGATCGCAGCAGTCTTGGTCGCTGCTTGTATTTTGCTTCCTCCCCTTTATCAGTTAATAGTTAACAGTTAATAGCTATCAGTTTAGAATTAATTACAGATTTTGATATTTATTGTCTTATAATCAACTATCTTAAAATGTACGATTTTGCAATTATTGGTGGAGGAATTGTTGGCTTATCTACTGCAATGGCTCTGGGACAAAAATATCCTGATTCTAAAATAGTTTTATTAGAAAAAGAACCGTCTTGGGCTTGTCATCAAACAGGAAATAATAGCGGTGTAATTCATTCAGGAATTTATTATAAACCAGGTAGTTTTAAAGCGAAGTTTTGTCGCGAAGGAAATCAAGCTCTAATTGATTTTTGTCAGCAACATAATATTAAATATGAACTCTGTGGCAAAGTTATAGTTGCGACTTCCCCCGCGGAATTACCCCGACTAGAAAATATCTATCAAAGAGGTCTGGAAAATAATATTGAAGTCGCTAAACTGACTCGAGAAGAAGTCAAAGAATATGAACCCTATGTTAATTGTTTAGCAGGAATCTTAGTTAAATCTACAGGCATTATTGACTATAAACAAGTCGCTGCAAAATATGTTGAATTAGCTAAAAAACAAGGGGCAGAACTATATTGCAATCGCGCTGTTCGAAATATTCAAGAAACTAAAGAAGGTTATACACTTATCACGGATAAAGAAGAATATCAGACCCATTTCCTAATTAATTGTGCTGGGTTATATAGCGATCGCGTTGCCCAATTAGCAGGAGTCAAACCGAACGCAAAAATAGTTCCTTTTCGGGGAGAATATTATGAACTAACCCCAGAAAAACGATATCTAGTCAAAACTCTCATTTATCCTGTTCCCAATCCTAATTTCCCCTTCCTTGGAGTACATTTTACCAAAATGATTGATGGTAGCGTTCATGCAGGGCCGAATGCGGTACTCAGTTTCAAGAGAGAAGGCTATCACAAAACTGACTTTAATCTCCAAGATTTTCTCGACACCATGACCTATCCTGGTTTCTGGAAACTCACCGCCAAACATGGCATCAATGGTTTACAAGAAATGGCTCGCTCCTGGAGTAAAGCTTTATTTGTCAAGAGTTTGCAACGATTAATTCCCGAAGTAAAAAGTGAAGATGTTGTTCCTACCCACGCGGGAGTAAGGGCACAAGCATTGGGACCTGAAGGCAAATTAGTAGACGATTTTCTAATTATTGACCGCCCTCAAGCAATGCATGTCTGCAACGCCCCTTCTCCTGCGGCAACTTCTTCAATCGCCATTGGAAAAGCGATCGCAAAAAGAGCGAACTTCAGTAAGTAACTATTAGTTTACAGTCTTTAAATTTAATGAAATTACAATTATTACAAAAAAATACAAAATCAATATTACACGGTGATCTCAATCATCCCTAGAAGATTTTTTTAAAGTCATACTTGTTGATATAGAGATAGAGCTATATAACAGGTATTGATTTACCGCCCTTAGTTATTTATAACTGAGGGTTTTTTCTTGCCATAATTTGTATCGTCATATGGTCGCTAGAGTAGTTAATACTCTTTAAGTGCCGAAGACATCACTAGTTATATTAATCCCAAACCCTGAACAAGATTTTTGACGATCCGTATCTAATCATACCTTTTATTGATCAAATATCTTTTTGATTCACTAGCGTAAGTCCTTTAATTGAGCTTTTAGGTGGAGCCTTACCGAGGAGAGAAATACCTAAACCTAAGATGATAGCCACTGGAGCAGTGATTGCTGAGCGCCAAATTCCAGGAAAGCTTAACCAGCCCATTTCTGAGCCAACCACAAGAATGATAACTGCAGTAACGGTGCCGTAAAATGCCCCGGTGGCATTCACACGGGGCAAGAGAACTCCCATGAGAAAAATTCCTAGCAATGGCCCCAAAAACATGGTGGTGTATTGAATCAGAAATGGCAGTAAGGATTCCCCTGTCGAGGCCACATAAAATGCTGAGAGAATACCAAGAATTCCCCAGACCACGATCAAACCTTGAGCAACCTTCAGGGACTGAGATTCACTCCGTTCTGATTTAGAGTAACGTTGATAAAAGTCAACTGTCATACAGGTGGCAAGGGAATGAAGTGCCGAATCAATAGATGACATCGCAGCCGCAAAGATAGCTGCCACTAAGAATCCTGAAGCACCAGGAGGAACCTGATTGACAATAAAATATGACAAAATGCCATCTGGTTGGACATCATCTGGAAGCCCCCCATTAAGTGAATAAAAACCAAACAACAAAACACCCAGCAGAAGCGTAGCAGCCACCCCGAGAAAGCCCGAAAACCACCCCAACCAAATTGCCTTACGTGCTGAAGAGACATCGGCACAGGAGACATAGCGCTGCACAGATTGCTGGTTTGTTCCAGAAACAGCAAAAGCTAGCATCCCATAGGCCAATAACGCTGTTGGTAGTGAGCGAATCGATGCGGGGTCCCAGGATAGGTTCACCACCGCAAGTTTGCCCCCTGACCCAGCGGCACTCCAAAGTGTGCCAAATCCTCCAGTAACCCCTGAGGTAGCAGTCCAAATCCCCACAAACAAGCCCACGAAAATCATGGCAAACTGAAGTACATCAGTCCAAACCACCGCCATAATACCACCTGCTACAGTGTAGACAATGGATACGCTCCCTACGAGTAAGATGGCGACAGACAGCGGTAATCCAGTAACGGTTGCCACTACTAGGGATGCCGCATATAGAAGTCCTCCTAAACGAGCGATTACAAACAGTAAAAAACAGAGTGCGCCAAAAGAGCGAGTTTTCGCATCGAAACGTTGCTCGAGATATTCATAGGCAGTTGTTAAATTCAGCCGCACAAAAAATGGCACCAACAGCAAGATGACTAGACTATAACCAATCAAATCGCCCAACTGAAGCTGTAGATAGAGAAAACCGTGGTTATAGCCTTCTCCAGGTCCTCCAAGAAGTGAAGCGGCGGAGAAAGAAGTCGCAATAATTGAGAAACCAACTGCCCACCAAGGTAACTGTCGTGCCCCTCGGAAATATTCATCGGTGTTGTTTTGCTGACGATTTGCGGCCATGCCGATTCCAATCACAATCATGGCGTAAACTGCAACAACAGCCCAATCGATACTACTCATAGAGACCCTAAACTCCTGCCAAATGGGATAAAATTAATCTTTCTTGCGGAAAAATCTGCCAGCTCTTACTGACTTGTTCCTCAAATATAAAGGAAACATCAGCGAATCCACTTCAGTAGAAATACTTAAGCGGAGCGAATGGATTCGTTATGCTAGAACTTTAGAGTAGATTTAAGAGTTCTCATTACAAAGTTCCTGAACTGTGGTCATAAAACAGGAATTCATTCTGATCACTGTTGACATGCTAAATCAACTCTAGCTATTGGATTTTTAAATAAAGCTCTTAAGCCAGCCTTTCTTTGCTCGGGAGATTCGGAATTCATATTCCAAAGACTTTCATAAAAGAAAAAAGACATTCCGGCAAAATTCCTGGCTCTTGTAATTGCTACCTGTTGACGAATAGAATCAAACAAAACAGGACGCCTCTTTAATCCTGATAAAATACCAATACTAACGGGAATATGTTCT
Organism: Xenococcus sp. MO_188.B8; assembly: GCA_030065615.1. Classification (GTDB taxonomy): domain Bacteria; phylum Cyanobacteriota; class Cyanobacteriia; order Cyanobacteriales; family Xenococcaceae; genus Xenococcus. The sequence goes on from JASJDR010000088.1 coordinate 19,309, forward strand.
TTGGCTGCAATAATTTCTGGTTGATTGATTTCTTTAATAAAACTATTAGTATTGTTACGATATATTTGTACAATCAACTCTTCAATTAATCCTTGACGTTCCCAAGTTTGCCAATCGAGGAGATTTGATTTTAAAGAAATTTCTTGGGGTTGAGGAGATACAGAAACAATTGTTTGGGGATTAGTCTTTTTAATCACCTGAAATAGTTCTTCCATGTAATTAGTTATCTTATCGGCTCGCCACTGAATCCATTCCGGATCTTGACTATTTTGCGGGGGGGATTTTCCGTTATGTTCTTGTTGATAAAGTGCCACAGTATAATCGTCATAACCCAGTCCAGAAGGGTACCCAAAATGATCATCTAACTGAATTCCCTCCACATCATAATTACTAATGATTTCGACGATTAAATCTGTAATCAACTTTTGGACTTCTGGATGCAAAGGATTGAGCCATACTCGCTCATGCATCTTTCCTTCTAACCACATAGTAGAACCATCTGCTCGCTGGGTTAACCATTCAGAATGAAGTTTAGCTAATTCTGAATCAGCAGGGGCCATAAAACCAAACTCAAACCAAGGTATCACTGCCATACCCTTTTGATGTCCCTGATCAATTATTTCCTGTAAAACATCTCTGCCCTGTAAACCTGGGGTGGGATCTAATTCTATACCCATTACTTGTTTAGCTACTGCAGAAGGATAGAGAGTATAACCCCAATTCCAAACCGTGGGATACAGAGTATTAAAATTTAATTCGGCTAAAGTCGTGATCGCGTTGCCGGTATTCTCAGTCGAAAATAGAACATCACTATCGATATTGGTTAACCAGACTCCCCTGACTTCTCCGTCAAGATGACAATTATCTACTTGATTAGATATGACATTGCTTGTCCCTAACAACTCCTGCCGATCTAGAGTGAAACCAGAAGAACTAGTCACGACAATAAAAGCAACGATGAAGAGAAAAATAATCCAGGACTTAGCAAGATTACGATGTTTCATTGGTTATTTAGACTTATATAAAGATGAAAATGGACTCTCTACTCTTAAAAATGCCACACGACCAAAATCTTGGGAGACACGAAAGTTAGGGTAAGGAATTCGGCTGGGGTTAAGGTTGAGATGCCAAATTTCTCCTTGCTTTGGATGGTTTGTTCTTGGCTACCTTAGCAAAATTTCTGAAGGGAATCGCTGCTTCTAATTTATATTTTAATAATCAAGTTCAATTCACAACTAATTTCCTATAGTGGGGCTGATGCTGGCAGCTCCTTGGCTGAGCTGGTTAATTTGTGTAGCGATTCCCGGACAGCAGGAAGAGCCTCTGGTTCTCAATCTCAACCTGGGATTAGCTTTATTGAGCTTGGTTGGGGAAATTGGATATCTCTTGTATGCTACGAACACGGGAGGCTGGTCAAGAGTAGTGAGCGAAGCCGATCTTTTATTGTTGTTGGCCCCTTTGTATTACGTAGGAGTATCTTTGTGGGTTTCACGACAGCGATTACCATTAAGCCAGCTACCTGCTTTTCGAGTGGTTCAGGGGTTAGGAATGATAGCTGCAGCTTACTTGCTTTTATCTTGGATTTTAAGCAGAATACACTTGATTTTTTGGTCTTATCTGCCCTTGGGTTCTTTCCTCTTCATGATAGCTGCTGTAGTCGGTTTAGCTTACCTGGGCTACTTGCGGCTTCGGGGTCATGAAACTTCTTCTCAGAAATCTCATTCCAATAAGACTTGGTCAAATCCTACAAATAAGCAACTTAATGAAGGAATCGAAGATGAACTAGAAAGACTTCGACGACAAATAAGAAGAAAAAGATGAATTCCTTGTTTCCTTGACGTGTTGTAACGTTAATACCCCTGGCAGAAACTTCTTTTTTTATGCTTGCTTTGATCGCTTTCTCCAAAGCTTTAGCAGTTAATTTTTTCTGAGTAAACTGGCTCATTCTTGTTGTCCCTTCTAGTTACATTATCTCAAACCAAAATAATTTTAAATAGCATTGATAAAGCTCAGATTAAGAAAGGTAATAGTTCTCGGTTAATAATTTCTGCTTGTGAGGTTAGGGAAAAGAAGTAAAGGTTATTATTATTTTTACCGACGTACTTTACTCCAAAATATAGTCAAAATAAAATATTTTATAAATATCACAAAACTCAACCAGAAATCTTGATTAAAATTTAGTTTTTTTCTGCTTTTTGATTTTAATAAATTAGATTGTCGAAGCTTTTCTAAGCAATTATTAAGCAATTGTAATTCATGATTCTTGGCTGCTATTTCTGGAGACTTAGGCGGTTTTGGTAAATTAATGAAAGGTTGAATTTCTTGTTCATATTCTGCTAAATTTTTGAGGGCTTCTTGGCTAAATTTAGCAAAATAATTATTAACTGCCTTTTCATAAGCACGCCATAAATCATCATTATATTCTCGTGCTGATTTTCTGTTGTTAGATTTTCTAGTAAAGATATTTCTAAGTTTTTGACCAAACTTTTTTCTTCTAATATTTGGTCGTTCAACTTTGGGAAAACGAGGAAAATCAATATATAGTTTTTCTGAAATGTTTTTATTTAATTCCTTAGCAATGTTGACAACTTGTTTTTCTAGGGCTTGTTGGTATATTAAGAGATCTGGCTTAAAATAATTCTGATTCCAAATATGAAAATTAGATTCTTGAAGGGCAAGAACAGCTTCAAAGTGATAACTTATTTTGAGGTTGGATAATGTCAACCAATTGCGTAAAGCAGCCACCCTATTGTCAAATTCAGTTTTGAGTAACAGTTCTGTCTCTGTTGCTGTGGCAAGATAATTATTGTTCTCTTGTTCGAGAATTTTTATTTCATTATTAATTAATTGAGCTTTATCTTGTAAGGTTTGTAGAACTTGCTGAGTTATTATCTTGGCGCGAGGACATCTAGTCTCAAGAATTTCAGCTTTTTGCAATGAGTATATAGTATGAAGAGATGCTTCAAATCTGGCTAAGCCACTATTCCAAATGCTAAAAATACTTCCATTTTTTTTTGCTTTCAAAGCGGGCAGAGCATCTACAGGGTATAAACTTTTTATTGAATGAGTCAAATCCGATTGAAAGTCTGATTTAAAATCATTACTAATGGCTTGAGCTTCATCATAAACGTCACGATAATCTTGACGATTTTTCAGTTTATTCATCCAGTTAATGACAAAGACGATATTTTTAATTCCTCTATTAACTAACCATTGGTTGAGAATGTCTTGTTCAGTTAGGGTAAAAAGTTGTTGGGCATGTAGAATTAGAATTACTAAATCAACTTGCAATAGTTCGTCTTTAACAAATTGATTTTGTTCTTGAGTATCATTAATACCAGGTAAATCTAATAACTCGACACCTCTTTTGAGTAAGGGATGAGGATAGAAAACTTCTACAGAAATGACGTCTTTTCTAATATTTCCTTGCTTATCCAAAACTACATATTCTTCAAGGATTTCGACAAAAGAACTCCTAATTACTTCTCCCGAAGACAGAGTGATCCAAATTTTGAGTTTTTTCCCGTATTTAATACTAATTGCCAAACCAGTAGTGCGAATACATTTACTTGGCATTACTTCTTGACCTAATAAAGCATTAATTAAAGTCGATTTACCAAAGTTAAAAGGTGCAACTACCGCAATCCGAAAAGAAGAATCTACTAACTGTTGACAGACAGTTTCAATATCAGATATTAGCTGAGAGTCTGATTCTGGATTGAGAAAAGAAGCAGCATTTCTGAGATTTTTGATAAAAGTAGTAGATTCCATCGGAGTTTATGGGTTTATTTTGTAATATAATTAGTATATTCCCCAATTATTGATTGACTTTTAATAGTGAGGTTAGTTTTAATTTTGGCTAACCTTTCTTGTTCTAAAGTAAAATCAACTTGATGTTGGTGTTTTTGACTGATTAAGTTATTGAGTGAAATTTCTAAACTTGCAATATCATCTTTCATTAGTTTGATGGTTTCATACCAAGGATTAAACTGACTTTTGATATGATTGCTCAGCAGAGTTAATTTCTTTTTATTTAAAATCTCTGGCAGTTTTCTTGCTAATTGTTTCTTGATTGCTTGCCTAAACTGATCTTGCTTGAGATCATGTCCCCAAATCCAGCCCCAAATACCAATTCCGATCGCGCTAATCACCCCAACTCCAACGACTACCCATCCTACTGGAGTAATCGATAATGCAGTAACTACTCCCATAGTACCACCAACAATCGCTCCGCCCGTAGTTGTTCCCGCAATAATCCAGTTATTACGACTCTTGCTACTAGTATTTGTAATATTTATCTCCTCAGGATTTTGAGGTATATAGTGGGGATTGGTTTCACTTATGGCAGCATCATTGTTAGTTACCAAGATATTTTGGATTGTTTCTTTATACTGAAGGTATTTTTGGAGATTTTCATGAAAAACAATTTTTAATTGATCGTTTTTGATATTGATTTTTGCTTGAGATTGCTCATTCCATTCTCGAAACTTATCTTGCATGAATTGATAAATTTTTTCCTGAATTTGCTTGGTAAACTTATCGCGATCTTTTGGGTCTATTTTGTCTAAATTTGGTAAATTTAGAGAATTTTGGCTAAAATTTTGACAAGCCATGGTGAAATATTTTTTATAAGATTCGACTATCGCGATCGCAGATTGCTCTTGAATTTTATTGACCTGTTGTTCCAGAGTAGAGCAAATATCCTTCATGGCGGCAAAATAAGGTTGAGCTTGTTGTTCTTTTTCGCTTAAAGTTACAATATCATCTTGGAGCATTGCTAAACGTTGCTCGATAATTTGGATTACCAGCTCGGATACTTGTTTCGTCACCTTAACTGGTTGAGCTAATTTACAACTTAATCTCTCATAGGTTAAAAAATTGCTAAGTTCGGTAGTAAATTCAGGAAACCCTGTACCTTGACAAGCTTTTCTTCTGTTGAGGTTTTTGAGAGCATTTTTAGCAGAGATAGTAAAAATTCTGTAACCCCAAAGTTGTTCTATTGCCCTGGGTTCTTGATGCAAAGCTTGAGCTAAATTTATGGTAAAAGCTTCTTGAATATCTTGTTTGTCCGCTTCTTCAACATTATCCCATTTATTAATGAGAAAAAAGATATTTTCGATACTCACTTGAGAATCGAGAAGTTTCTGTAAATACTCTTTATCTGTTAAGCTTACTTGATCGTTAGGATCGAGGATAAAAATAATTGCCTCACAGTTTTTAACATAACCAAAAGCTTTTTCATTTTCTATTTCCGAATTATTGAGTCCAGCTGTATCAATAAATTCAATTTTTTTGGCTAATAAAGTGACTGGAGCTTCTAAACAAGCATAATTAATTGTACCAATTAATTTGTTGATCCATTCTCTAGCTAATTGCGATCGCGCTGAAACGCGATCTAATCCTTGTTGTACTAGTTGTCGAAGACGAGTTTTTTTATATTTCTGTTCTGCTTTTTTGACTTGACGGGAACTATGGGTATGTCTTTTACTAAAATCAGCTATACTGATTTCTTCCTTGACATTATCATCATAGTAGAGAGTCATTTTCTTCTTTTCGCCATACTTAATAAAAGTAGGAATAGCAGTAGTAGCTACCGCACCTTCTGGCAATAATTCTTCTCCAAGTAGAACATTAATGATGGTACTTTTACCTCGATTTTTATCGCCGATCACTAAAAAACGAAATACTTTACTCTGTAATTTGTCTCTTTCTCTTTTTAAGGTATCGATATAAAATTCTAAGCCCAAAGATCCTGAATAAGAATTCTGATCTGCTCTATTATCAGCTAGAATAAGCATAGTAATAATGTCTTCTATCTTATCCGTAAAATATTCATAAATATTAGTAGCTGCTAATAGATTATTATTAGGATTAGTATTCATAAGAGAAGCAAAGAGTAAGAGGTCATAGAAACTTGATAGCTTTTCTGATCCTTCAGCCAATAAAATTATTGATCGTTAAAGATTAACTCTAAACGTTTTTGTGATCGCTGTAAAGCCTCTTTGGGAGTTTGGTCACCTAGTAAAGAAGCTTCGATCGCCCTGCCCAAATTTTCTGATAAACGAGTATATTTAGGTATAATAGGACGCGATCGCGTGTATTTCATCTGTTCTAAAAATACTTCCAGTACAGGATTTTCTTGGACAAATTGTTGATAAAGTTCACTTTTTTGAGATTTAAGATTAATTGGTAAATAGCCAGTTTTTAATGCCCAAGTTGTTTGGAAATCTTCACTTAAAACATATTCTAAAAATTTCAAACTAGCTTGTTCTCTTTGAGGATTTGATTTAAAGACAAATAAATTTTCTCCTCCTAAAACTGCAGCGGGAGTTTCTAACACAGGAATTGGAAACACATCATAGTCAATATCTAGTTGTGATAATTGTCCTAAAGTCCAAGGACCTGTTACTTGCATCGCTGCTTTTCCTGAGAGGAAATTATCCATTTCATAACCCCTTTCTGGTGCCGATAAAATTGCCCAATCTTCGGCTACCAAATCTGCCCCCAATTGCAAAGCTTTAATCGTACCTTCGTTCACTAAATCTGGGTGCTGATCGACTAGTATATCGCCCCCCGCACTGTAAATAAAAGGTAACCAGGCAAATACTGTCCATTCTCCCTTACCTAGAGATAAAAAGATACCATGTTGATCAATTCTGCCATCGTTATTGGTATCTTTAGTCAGTTTTTTCGCTGCCAGTTTAAACTCTTGCCAAGTTTTGGGGACTTCTGTAATTCCCGCCTCTGCAAATAGACTAGGACGATAAAAAATTGCCGCATTATTAGTGGCTAAAGGAATCGAAAAAATATGTCCGTTTAACTCCATCGAAGCAAACATTGCCGGATCTATTTCAGCTTTAATTGGTGCATTATTTAACCAATTTTCTAACGGTAATAACGCCCCTAAATTCGTTAACTCTCCCGTTAACTGAGCGACAAACCACAACATATCGGGGGCTTCACCACTAACAGTAGCTGCAAATATTTTGGGTAATTGAGCATCTGGTTGTCCGATATACAAAGCTTCCACTTCAATATCTGGATGTTGCTGATTAAACTTTGCTACCAAATCATTAAAAATATCGCGATTTTCTGGAGGATTAATCCCATGCCATAAAGTAACTTTCGTAACTTGACTATCTCCTAGATCCTGACTTTGACATCCACTGAGGAATAAACCACTACATAAGATGGCAATCAAAATTAATCTCAAGCAATGATCAACTCGTTTTTTGAATAAGGGGAAATTAAGATTTAACACAATTGTGATGATTCAAATATCTTAAGAACTATCGACTATGATGATAGTGTTTATACTTAGAATATAATTTAAAACGCGATCAGTGTTGCTAAAACTATTTTTTACTTCTTTAATCAGCTTCTTGGTAGTTTACTGTCTTCGAGGAGTCGGCATACTGTCTTTTCTACCTGGTGGCATTCTTTTGTTGTTGCTAATTGTATCTCTCGGATCGGGGTTAACATGGGGAATTAAGAAAACTACAAGATTTTAATAATTAGAGATTAGGTTAAGAGGTAAAAGGAAAAAGGTTTAGATTAATGGCATTAGTACCTTGTAAAGTATGTGGCTCCCTCAATAGCGATCAAGCAGAGATTTGCCTGAGTTGCGGTTATCCAACTCAGGGAAGAAAACGACCGATGATATTTCAAGTAGCAGCAATAATTATTGTCTTGGCTTTTGTGTTGCCCACATTATTAACCGCTATTTATTGGATAAAATTACAACTCAAACCATCTTCTCCTCCACAGCAAGAGAAAATCAGTAGAGCGAAAATTTACTAGTCAAGGAAGCTTTGGAGCAGGAGGCAAAGAAGATATAGCGCTACGGGCAAGTCAAAAGACCCTGACGGGGAATTCAAAAAATGGTCAGATGAGATTCCCTGACTTTGGGGACGTTAATCATGATTCAGAGATACGGAAAGTAGCAGAAAAGTTTGTGCTAGCGAACTGTTACAATCCCCAAGTAGCAATGTTGTTATTTGAAGATTACAAGGTCGAGGAAGCCAATAATGTGCTAAAACAACGGTTTCTCAATTGAATGGATTGAGCCTGAGCTCAAAATAAATGTCATGCAACATACTCGGCCCACTGATTATGTGAGTGGAATTACCACCTATGACCGTGTGTAGTTGTTGTGTGTCGAGGAGCTGTAGCTGGAGCTCTTGCTGCTGCTGCTCTTGGTCGCTAGATCTTTGCTCAGAATATGCTAAATGTTGGTTCTCATTTTCTTGGATTTTTATAGCCATGCTGTTATCCTCCAAAATAATGTTTATTTGACGAGAACTAATTTTTATTGATATTTTTTAGCATCATTTCCATCTTTTCCTGAAAGCTTAAAATCCTCTTTTAATATCAATTTGGAAAACATCTGAGACAAATAATAATCTTGTAGGGACGAACGCCGTTCGCCCCTACACAAAATCTGTCTTACTTAAAAACTGAAATAATATAATAAAGGATGACTATATACTTGAGATCCTGGATTCCAAAACGCGCTCTCTTGTGTAAACTAAGCTAATTTTCATTAGAGTTGATAATCTTGCGTCTAATGCGAATATCAAGACGAGGTTGATGCGTGAATTTTAGCCATCATATCGTCGCTAAGTAGACCTAATTCCGAGTGATATCTGAGATAGGTAAAAGCAATAATGGCTTTCCAGCTTCTACTTTCCATAGGCATATCCTCCAAAAACTGAGTCAACATCTCAACAACTTTGCTTGTTTGTTTCCCAATTATTTCTGGTGCGATTCCTCTATTTTTAGAAATATGTCCAATCACTAAATCGAGAACTTTTTCAAAGTCTTTTTTCTCTATTATTTCTCTTTTCTGGTTATTAATTTCTCTGAAGACTTTATCGATAACATTCTCAGTTTCTTTGATCCAGTGTCTTGCTCTTTTTGGTTGTTTCATATCTAATACTAGTTACTCCAAATTGCTAACTATATCATTAGTTAGAAAGTTTCAAAAATACGCAACAATATGAAAACTTTAGATCCAGGATTTCAAGTAGCGATCAATCAGACATAGTAGATTTTTTGTTTAAGCAACCTCTAGAGATGCTACGCTTGGCTCTGGTAGAGGTAAATTTCTTTCTTGATAAGACTCAATTAACAATTCTAAAACTTCTCTGCCATTTTTAGCAGCTTCTTCATAAGTTTCTCCATGAGTAGACCATTTTTGCCCTGGAAAATCTGGCAAAGCAACAAGATAAATATTATCTTCCTCACTCCACTGAATAATCATTTGATATTTAAGATTCACCTTCTTTTACCTCTCTAATAGCTCGTTTTACATCTTGTTCTTGATAACGTTGAGCATCTTTGCCATCTTTACCTGAAAGAAAGAAGTGTAAGCATTAGTCAACTACTAATACTAATACTATCGCCAACGACGAAACAGAGATCTTAAAGAATAAAGCGCCCCACGAATTTGACTAAAAACATACATACTCTCACGTAATTCTCTGGCACTGATCATTCCACGGGAAGAAGAATTTTTAATGACACCACGATCGCGATTAAGATCATAAATAACCTTTTCTCTACGCCAGGTTGCCGACTTATCAGGATACTTTAAAGAAGCTTGCTCTATCATTCTTTGAGCTAAAGCGCGATTGCCTCTAGCAGCTTGCAATACAGCGGGATGTACTCCCCCATTATTCTGGGGTTGCTTCAAGCCGTACCAAATAAAATAACCAATAACTATTAAGAGAAATAATAAAAATATAGAATGCATAGCGCTTAAGTAATAATTAGGGACGTAGCACTCTACGTCCGTACATAAGTAATGAAGTAATAAGAATTTAAGAGTCTGGGACAATTTAGCCACATTATATGGGCAAAATTTCTGGATCGCCTCGATATAATTAGCGGTTTTGGGAAATATTGAGTCAAGAGAAAAGAGAAAAAGAATTAATTTTGATGATTCAAGAACAAGTTTCTGATTTAAAAGCTGCTTTACAAGAGATTTGGGGATATTCAGACTTTCGCTATCCGCAACGAGAAATAATTAATTCTCTCCTACAAAAAAAAGATGCCTTAATAGTTATGCCAACAGGAGGCGGTAAGTCGCTTTGTTTTCAACTGCCAGCATTATTACAAGATGGTTTGACATTGGTATTATCGCCTCTGATTGCTTTGATGGAAAACCAGGTACAACAACTGCAAAATAAACAATTACCTGCTGCTTTAATTCATTCTCAACAACCTAGACAAGAGCGAAAATTTACTCTCAAAGCAATTACGAACCGAAATCTCAGACTACTGTATCTCTCTCCCGAAACCCTTCTGTCTCCTCCTGTTTGGGAAAGTCTGATTCAACCTCAAGTTAAAATTAACGGCATTATTTTAGATGAAGCTCATTGCCTAGTACAATGGGGCACCACATTTCGACCCGCTTATACTCGTCTGGGGGCAGTACGATCTACTTTAAGCAAGATTCATTCTCGAAAAATTGCGATCGCGGCTTTTACTGCTACAGCTGATCCTCATACCCAACAAGCAATTACGAAAACTCTTAAGTTATATAATCCGGCTTTATTCCTTCTCAGTCCCTATCGTTCCAATCTCCATCTAGAAGTAAAAACGATCTGGACACCTAAAGCAAGACGACAGCAAACTTTAAAGTTTATTCAAGACAAACCACAACAATCTGGTTTAATTTATGTTCGTTCACGTAAAGACAGTGAAGATTTAGCTAACTGGCTGCAATCGCAGAAACTATCAACTTTCCCTTATCATGCAGGTTTACCAGATAGCCAACGACGCCAAATTGAAAACCAATGGCTACAAGGAGAAATTCCTTTTGTGATTTGTACTTCCGCTTTTGGCATGGGAATCGACAAAAGTGATTGTCGGTGGATAGTTCACTATCACACTCCCGAATTGCTAGCAGAATATCTACAAGAAATTGGCAGAGCGGGTAGAGATGGTAAAGTTGCTCACACCTTAGCCTTAGTCAGTGAACCTACAGGATGGTTGAACCCTGAAGATAAACAAAGGAGTCAATTTTTTACTCGTCAATTAGAGCAAAAAGCACTACAAGCAAAACAAATTATGCGGCAAATCCCTGCTCAGGGGAAAATAGAGCAAGTAATTGCTGAATACTCTCAAGGTGCGATTGCATTAAGTATTCTCCATAGTTTAGATCGCCTATCCTGGCAAGATCCCTTTAGCTATAGAAAAAAATCTGCTGCTACTTCTTTCAATGACTGGCAAACTAAACAAAAACATTGGCAAAAACAAATGCAACAATTTTTGCATGCTAAACAATGTCGTTGGCAATTTCTGCTCGCTGCATTTGGTTTTAGGGAAGAATCTTCAGGGTTTCAATGTGGAAAATGCGATCAGTGTAATCGATAAAGAACCAGAGGTTAAGGCTCATATCGAAGAGTTGAGAACAAAATATTTCAAGAAAATAATTTCCCCTAAAAAAACTGCTGATGCTTCTAAAGTAATTATTGCTATTGAAGCTCTTAAGCAACAAATAGATAGTACTTTAATTAGAAGCCCTGAAGCTTGGTTATCAGCAGCGATCCGCGATTCTTGGAAACCTAATGAAGCGATGGGAGAAGAGAAAGCAAAGGATACTTTTTCTGAATGGTATGAGTTGGCTAATGCTTATGGGATTGTTACTGAATGTCGGCAAGAAGAAAACCAATGGTTGGTCAAAGAAAATGTTGGGCAATGGCATTCTTATGATGATTTTTCACAAAAATGGACTTAAGTAGTCACACAAAATTAATTACACATTTTCAAAACAAGAATCCTTATTCTGTAAGAATTACAGAATAAGGATTGGGTAATTAATTATGCTTAGGTACTTATGAATACCTGAAAAGAGTTGTTGAAACATCTTAAGAAAAGTTGACTTTTGTTGTCGATTTCTGAATTGTTAATTGACAAACTCTATTTTTTTGTCAAGGTTGAGAAACAAGCGCTGCTTTTTTCCTTAAAAAAACCGACAAGAGTTCAAAAAATGGGTTTAAACAAAAAAATATTTGAAAGAGTCCAATCTAATATTAGTAATGAATTACTTTGCGGCATTGTTGAGGCAATTCAAGCTGGATATTTATGTAGATATCAATGAACCAAAAATATAGACTTTGATTCACCAATTTTTTATCGTTTTCTATTGCGGCTATGATATATCTAGCCAAAGATCTTGGATACTTGGATACAAGAGAGGCTCCAATTATTATGGAGAAAATATTCTCGACTAGGATACAAAAAAGAAGAACCTTTAGATGACAAATTACAGGTAGAAAAACCTCAACTATTAAAAAAACTTTTGAAATGATTCTGGAAAATAAAATTGCGACAAAAGCAGATATTTTCGATTCCCCTGCGCTCCACAGATTTATATTATACAAAGTTAATTTTCTTTCTCTCTTTAATGTTTTGAATACACCAAAAAACTGCTTTTATATATGAATAAATACGAGAATAAAAAATTGGAAGAAGGTCAAAAGACTATCTTAATTGTTGATGACTCAGTAACAGTAAGAGATTTATTGGGTACATTATTTGACAAGTTAGGCTATCGTTCTATAAAAGCTAAAGACGGTGTGCATGCATTAGAAATTTGTGAAACAATTCATATCGATCTCATATTTTTAGATATTGAAATGCCACGTATGAATGGATTGGAATTTCTCGCCGAAAAAAGAAACTTAGGGATTGAAATACCAACTGTAATTCTTTCATCGAGAGGAGCTGAAAGAATGCGACGAATGGCAGCTGAACGAGGCGCTATTGACTATTTAGTTAAGCCATATAATGAAGAAAGAATACGTAATTGTATTAACTCCTGTCTATATTCTAATCTGAATCCAACCGAAAAAAAATTAAGACAACTAGAATTTGTTAATAAATCTCTTAAAGAAGAAAACACAAATCTCAAGAAACAATTAGAACTTATTCCAAATATTGAGCTAGACCAATACGAAACAATTTTAGGTTCAGCTATTCATAGTTTAAAAAATGAGTTCTTTTTGATTTCAGATGCGAATGATGAAATTGTAGAACTATCAGTAGATCAAAAAATAATTTTCTTGAATAAATGCGATCGCCAGATTCTCGGGCAACTATAAGTTGTAGTTATGATATATGCCAAAAGTCATCAAAAACTTATTCTAAAGGAATATAAATAGCTTCTACTACTTGAAAAATCTGTTCGACAGTTTGATTTAAGAAAGAAAGCATTTGTTTTAAAGGAAATATTTCTCGATAAATCAGTCTTGCTCCTCTTCGAGGTTTACTAATTTTTCTCCAGAGTAAGTTAACCCAAATATTAACTAATATAAAAGAAATGCCCACAAATAATAATCTTAAAGTAGGTTTCTTACTTGTAGTTCTAATCCGACACAAATTTTTTAATCTATAACTAGTCTCAATTCCAAATCGTTGACGATAACATTGATGAATATGGTTTAAACTTGTTGTTACTTTATAAGTAACATAAACATAATATTCAAGTCCCTTTTGTCCTCTTTTACCCTTCTTATATTTACAAATAATCCAGAGTTCAAAGGTAACAAAATCTTCTTGACTTCTGGACATTGTATAAGTTGTTTTGTAACTTTTTCTTCCCTTAAGGAACTGCTTAATACCTCCTTGCTTACCTCTTCTAATTGCTGGCATCGTTAAAGGTATATCTAAAGCTTTGAGCCATCTAATAACTGATATGCTGAAAAATTCTTGATCTAAGTAAAGTCTTTTTACTTTAATTTTTAAACTAGATAATTCCGCCAAAAGACAAGTTAGAATACAGACTTTAGTATCTTGAAATTTAACTCCTTTAATAGCCAAAGTAACTCGTTTCCCTTTTTTAATAGTGTATAAAGTGGCATAAGCATAGAAAGAACAAGTACCATCTTTGGCTTGACTTCGATAAATATAAGGTTTCTCTGAGTCATTTGGCTTGCCATAATATGGTATTAAATTTAGGTCAATTGCTATAATTAAACTCTTGTTCTTTAGCCCTTGAGGAATTTTACTTCTTAGAGCTAAGTTAAGTTGCTTTTCTAATTGTATAAAATCAGAAATTTTTCCCAGATGATATCTAATATTATTTCCTGAAGTTGCTTTATTTAGTTCTTTACAAGTATTTTCTATTGTATCTTGCTTACTT
>JASJDR010000317.1 GCA_030065615.1 Xenococcus sp. MO_188.B8
CCAACTTCAACAAGGTCAATCAGCCGACGAAGTCTTTTCGCGTTTATTTGCGAAGCAAAATAAGGAGGTTCCTGCATGATTAGTTGAGTTTTTTGCGATCGCCAATCTAAATCACAACAGTCGAGTTATAAATTATCTATAGCTTCAGTAGTCATTTCTCGAGCAGTATTATTTGTATTTAAATATTTAACTATATACTAATTTTTCCGAGTTAGTTTTACAACCGTAGTATATGATTAAACTTAATTAAGTTATCCATAATGCTATGAAACATAAGTTTAAAAAACTGTCTTATTTATTGTGTTGTTTGATAATCTTTTCAGCAATATTCAGCGAAGTAATGGCAATCTCCAAATCGCCAAGGGCGATCGCGCAAACCACGCAATCTGAAGAGTCTAAAGCTGATCGATTGAAGAAGGCTCAAGCAGTCACGCAAAAAATGTTTGATTCCTTCGTTGCAGGGCAATTTGAACAAGCCAGAAACTATTTGAGTCCCAGTTTGAGGGAATACCTTACTGCTCAAGAAATAGAACGGGAATGGCAGAAAATCTTAAAGAATATGGGAGCTTTTGTCGAATATAAAAAAATTCGTCCTACTGCAGTATTTGATACCTATACTGTTTTAGTAAGTGCCAAATTTGAAAATATTATTACTGATTTTGTGTTTACCTTGGATAGCAATCAGCAAGTAACTGCTCTTGACTTTCTGTGGCTGGGCAACATCCAAGAAAATGCCGAGGAGTTTATTGACGCTTTAGCTAGTGGTCAATATGCTTTGGCAAGAGGGTACTTAGATCCCAAAACCAAAGAAACCCTATTACCTGAAGATATTAAGCAGGAATGGCAAAAGATCATAGAAGAAGCAGGTCCTTTTAAGCAACGTTCAGATTCTAAGGTAATCGAAAGCTCTCGTTCCGATGTTGTGCTGGTAAATCTTGAGTTTGAGCGAGAAAACCGTAGCTTTATGATTATTTTTAATCCTTTGATGCAAATCGTGGGGGTAGATTTCCCTGAGTAGCAAGATAAGTAGCTGTGCACATAGATTATAGTTTTTAGGGAGTTGTGAATGGAGAATCGTCGAACTAGCTTAGACAAGATTCCCGATTCTCTACTCCCGATTCCCGAGCTCAGAAAATTGATTTAATTTTTAGTCATTTCTTGTTCAATTATGGAAATCGATTTGGTGACGTTTTCGGGGAAAATTACGACTAAATTACCTTGTTTTGCATTCTTAAATGCTTTCTTCATGGCTTTTGGTTCATTGAGAATTGTTTGATAGGGAATATTTGGAGCTTCTTGAATAATCCCTTTAGCAATCAGATCGGCAACTTCTCCAGATTCTCTCCCCCGTTTTTCTTGATCCTCTTTGATGATAATTTGGTCAAATACTCGGGCGGAAATTTGGCCGAGTGCGATCAAATCCTCATCTCTGCGATCGCCAGGCCCCCCAATAACACCAATTCTTTTGCCTTGCCAATTACGGACAAAACTACCTACAGCTTCGTAACCGTGGGGATTATGGGCATAATCAAGTAAAACTTTATAATCTCTGACATCAAAGAGATTCATGCGCCCCGGAGTTTGTTGCGCTGAAGTATTAAAAGTTCTTACCCCATTACGGATCGTCTCAATATCAACTCCTTGGGCAAAACAAGCCAAACAAGCAGCTAAAGCATTAGCAATCATAAATGGAGCCATTCCAGCCATAGTTACGGGACAGTTAACAGCCTTTTCGATCCTCAAGATCCAATTGCCCTCTAAAATAGAGATATAACCATTTTCATAAACCGCAGCTAATCCCTTACGACGAGTGTGATCAATAATGATAGGGTTATCAGGATTCATGGAGAAATAGCCGATTTTACAATTAAGTTTTTCTGCCATTGCGGCAACTAGAGGATCATCGGCATTCAAAATGGCATAGCCATCCGGTTTCACAGTTTCTGCGACGACAGCTTTTAGCTTGGCCATTTGTTCAATCGTATTAATATCTCCGAGTCCCAAATGATCGGCGGCGACGTTTAACACTACCCCGATATCGCAGCTATCAAAAGCTAATCCCGATCGCAGAATACCACCTCTAGCAGTTTCTAAAACAGCTACTTCTACCGTGGGATCTTTAAGAATCATGCCCGCGCTGTAGGGCCCGGTATTATCACCTTTTTCTGCTAAGTAATTTCCAATATAAACCCCATCTGTGCTGGAAAAACCTACAGTTTTTCCTGTTTGACGGTAAATATGGGCAGTTAAGCGAGTAGTGGTAGTTTTGCCGTTGGTTCCGGTAATGGCAATAATCGGTATCCGAGAGGGAGTACCTGGGGGAAATAACATGTCTAGTACTGGTGCGGCAACATTGCGGGGTAATCCCTGACTGGGGGCGGCATGCATCCGAAAGCCTGGGGCGGCATTAACCTCGACAATTACGCCATTGACTGTCCTCAAAGGTTTGCTGATGTCGGGAGTCACCATATCAATTCCCGCAATATCTAAACCAATAGTTTTAACAACTCTTTGGGCTAACCAAATATTTTCGGGATGGATTTGATCGGTGCGATCAATGGCAATCCCTCCCGTACTAAGATTAGCGGTGGCTCTGAGATAAGCCATTTCTCCTTTAGAGAGCACAGTTGTCAGTTGGTAACCTTGCTTGTCTAAAACTCCTAGGGAAGTTTGATCCACAATAATTTTAGTCAGCAGATTATCATGCCCTTCTCCTCTTCGAGGATCTTGGTTGGTCATCCTAACCAATTCTTTAATAGTCGATTTGCCATCCCCGATGACATGGGCGGGTATTCTTTCTGCTACTGCGATCACTTTCCCATCAACGACTAAGATCCGATGATCGCTACCGCGATAATAATGCTCCACAATCACAGAGCGGGTTTTGGAAGCCTCACTCGCCAAATCGTAAGCGGTTTCTGCTTCTGACCAGTTGTTGATATCAATAGTAATTCCCCGACCATGATTGCCATCTAGAGGTTTAATTACAATGGGATAACCCCCTAAACGAGCGATTGCCTCTTCTAATTCATCGAGATAGCTAATTACTTCTCCTTGAGGAACTGGAATTCCGGCATCTTGTAAAGTCTTCTTAGTTCCTTCCTTATCACAGGCTAATTCCACGCCTAAAATGCTCGTATTACCTGTTATTGTAGCTTGGATACGCTGTTGTCTGGCTCCATAGCCTAATTGCAACATCATCCTCGCACTAAGCAACATCCAGGGGATTTTGCGAGTTTCTACCTCTTTGATAATAGTTTCGGTTGAAGGCCCTAAAGCAGTACTAGCATATAAATCTTTAAGATCAGCGAGGTCTTGCTCTAATTCTTCTGGGGGATAGCTACCAGTTTCCACCAGAGAATTACATAGTCTTACGGCTGCACGCCCCGCATAACGACCAGCTTGTTCTTCTACATATTCATAGACAACATTAAATACACCTTGGTCGGCAGTTTCTCTGGTACGACCAAACCCCACAAACATTCCTGCTAGTTCCTGTAATTCTAGGGCGACATGTTCTACTATATGTCCCATCAGAGTTCCTTTTTTAACTCTTTCGAGAAAGCCTCCCCGATAACCAGGAGAACAATAATGTTCGATTAAACTTGGTAAAGTTGCAACTAATACATCGTAAAAACCAGGAATCTCATTAGAGGGTACTTCCGTCAACTCTTCGAGATCCAGTCTCATTAAAATTAGTTTATTCCGTTTAATACTCCAGTAATTGGGCCCTCTTAATGTCTGGGTTTTGAGTATTTTCATCTTATATTATTTTTTTTTAATATTTATTTTTTTAGGTTATGAAAGGAGCAAAAAGGCAATGACTCAATACACTAGTCTCTCGTTGCTAGGATAATTCAAACTGTTCACCAAGAACATTTTGCTATTAATTACTGGTTTGGTTGCTAGTTACTGGTCACTGTTGTGTTCACCGATAAATATTGATTGTTAGACTCGCGCGTGCTTTCTCTTGGTGGGCGTTCCCTAAAGAGTCGGCCTAATTGTTGACAAAAACTAAAGTATCTGGATTGCGGAAATCGCCTATATTACATAAAAGATTTAGGTTTGACTATTAGTGATCGCATGAAAAACGTAACTCTAAAGTCTCTGATTGTAACCTCATTTTGACAATACACATATCTCGCGTTTTAGGTCAAGTACTTCTAATGAATCGCCTCCCTAAGCCGGAGAAGCCAACCAGAGCAGGAATGGGAAAAGTGTCGACTAGTAGCTATTCTGATCCAAGTTGACGAGCGCTCAAAGGAGGCTTTGATTCAAATATAATTAACCAGATCAGTTCACCGTGAACTTCAAAACTGTTCTATGGTGCCGTGGGGTCTGACCGCAAGTTCGCTCTTCAATATTAAATTTTAGATAGGTTGTTTTTCCTGGAGATCGTAGCGATCGCCATAATTCAGGAGATGCAATCTGATATTATGCATACCAACAGGCTCATGACCCTGAACCTGTTCGCGATTGTTGTAGGAAACCTGGCTGGCATCGACAATGGTAACGGTACCGCAACCCAAAACCTTAATCGTGCCGTCACTTTCAAACATGGCGCAGGTGTCTTCATCAATTCCCACCCCTAAAAGGTTAGGATGGGCAGAAATTGCACTTAACAACCGTGCTAAACGATTTCGATTATAAAAATGCTGATCGACTAAAACTTCGGGAATAATCCCAAAACCCATGGCCATATCCACTAAAGTCCGATTGGGACATTCGCCACTACTACCACCAGAAATCATCTGATGACCCATAACCGCAGCTCCCGCACTAGTTCCAGCTAAGACAATTTCTTTCTTTTTGACCCGTTCGATGATCCGATTCATCAGGGGAGTTTCTGCCAATAAACCACAGAGTCTTAACTGATCTCCACCGGTCATAAAAATTCCTGTACATTCCTCGACAAATTTGAGATATCTGGAATCGTTACCGCGATCGCGATCGCGTACATCGAGCACTTGTATTTCTTTGGCTCCCATATCCTCAAAGATCTGATAATACCGTTCACCGATAATAGCAGGTTCGCGGGATGCCGAGGGAATAATGCCAATCTTGGCATCAAGACCCCCAGAACGGTCGAAAAATGTTTTGAGGATTTCTTTTCCGTGTACTTTGTCTTCAGCACCGCCAATTACTAAAATGGCGGTTTTGGTTGCCTGGTGGGGATCTGTAGTTGCAGTTTGGGTTTCAATCTTAGGCATAGTTTGGCTTACTATCACGGACTTATCGATATCTAGTTTGGTAGTTTTGGAAATTTTATTCGGCTTCTAATCTTCTCAAATTTGGCTTATCTTTGTCAAAGGAAAAGCTAAGAGCTAAGAGCTTTTTGGATCAAACTCTCAATGTCAATTAAAAAGCTGCAGCATGCTTTTCCAGCTTTGAGACTTTGCCAATATTAGGTTATCGATATAATCGATAAAATCATGATAAATCATAGTAAACACCATGATTTTAGCTAAAGAACGAGCAACTAATCCGAATATCGCTAATTCATACTATGCATAGGCAATTTTGGGTCAGAATTATTAAAAAATATAGCTAAGTTTAGAACTTGTTATAGTCATATTTGTCATAGTAGAGATATTGTATTGCCAGTACCTGAATAAAATAAATTATTTTATTACCTAACACCTAAGACCTCGTTCCTTGTAAATGATTACTTATAGTAGAGATAATTCCGTTAGTTTCCTTGATATCTTAACCAGTGAAACAACCCTATATATCGTAAAAAGAGTCCTACAGGGGATTTTAACTCTGTTTTTAGCTTCTGCTTTAAGTTTTGCCATTATTCAGCTCGCGCCAGGAGATTATCTCGATACACTGAGAAATAATCCTCAAATCTCTCCAGAACGAATTGCCGAATTGCAACAACAATTTGGCTTAGATAAGCCTCCTATAATACAATATTGGCGCTGGTTAGTCAGAGTCGTAACCCGCTTTGATTTTGGGGAAAGTTTTGTTTATTTCCGTCCTGTTACTTCTCTGTTAACCGAAAGAATTGGAAACACTTTACGACTAGCAATATCCTCAATTATTATAACTTGGGCGATCGCACTTCCTTTGGGTATTATCAGTGCGGTCAAACAAAATACCTTGGTAGACAGAGCTTTAAGAGTATTAAGTTATTTAGGACAGGGTTTTCCGAGTTTCATTACTGCTTTAATCCTCTTGTTTTTTGCTCAACTGACTTCCCCCCTATTTCCCATCGGAGGAATGACTAGTATCAATCATTCAGAATTTTCTCCTGTGGGTAAAATTCTCGATATTGGTTGGCATATGATTTTGCCGACTATTGCTTTGAGTGTGACTAGTTTTGCCGGATTACAACGTCTGACTCGGGGACAGTTACTCGATGTCCTACGTCAAGATTATATCCAAACTGCTCGCGCTAAAGGATTACCCGAAAATAAAGTGCTCTATGTTCATGCTTTAAGAAATGCGATCAACCCTTTAATTACCCTGATTGGATTTGAATTTGCTAGTCTGTTGAGTGGTTCGTTTATCGCGGAATTTTTCTTTAATTGGCCAGGTTTAGGTCGGTTAATTTTACAAGCAGTACAAGCACAGGATCTTTATCTCATTATGGCAAGTTTGATGATGGGCGCCACAATGCTAATTATTGGTAATTTACTGGCAGATTTATTATTAAAATCCGTCGATCCTCGAATTAAATTAGAAGATTTGAAGTAAGAAACGAGAAACGAAATTATGAGATTACTTTGACGAAGTCTGAGAAAGCCACGCCTTATCTTGGTGCTTGTTCCCTAAGCAATTGTAAACGCTATAGTTTTTAAACTAGTACCGCTGCGCGGAAGTCAAGAGTCAGTACTCACGGTTCGCTCATTTAGAAAATCATTAGGGAAATAAAGACGGTAGAATCAAGTGAAGATAAGGATTTGAGCAATTAAGGTCAGTCAGGAACTAGCTGAGGAACTATGTA
>JASJDR010000089.1 GCA_030065615.1 Xenococcus sp. MO_188.B8
TTTTGTTAAACCTTTTATATGTCTCATTAACCAATTATTTTTATCCTTTTGTGACTGGTAATTCCTCGACCTTTCCTTCCTTCTTTTTATGATCTCAAACTTTTCTCAAAATATACAATTAATTTTGCGGAAGTACTTATGAGTTCTATGGTCAAAACAATTATTAGTCGCCTCAAACATTGGTCTGAACAAGGAAAAGAGGTTTTGTTTAATTTCGCCAAATATTTAGAGCGGTTTCGTCAATCTGTGCATTATAAGAGATATCGAGAGTGGGGATTACCCATCGGCTCAGGGGAAATTGAAAGCTCTCATCGTTATATCCCGCAAAAAGCGGAGCGCCCGCGCCGAGGTCTCCTCGGCGTAAGGACGCACCAAGCACGGTTAAAAATTCCTGGAGCCACTTGGAATCCACAAACGATTAATCCCATGTTAGCTTTGAGAGTTATTCGCGCCAATAATTGGTGGTCTGATTTTTGGGAAACCTATACTCTTCGCAGAAACTGTAGAGCAGCTTAAATCCAGTTTTTTTTCGTTGTGGATAAGGACGATTTTTCTTCGCTGTTTCCTCTCTTATGATTATCATTCTCATCTAGTATTTACCTGATTGGCGATCGCTCTTAACCAACGACATTTGACCACACCCGTTGGCTAGATTATTATCTTTGGAACTAAAACGCAAGTTTTGACCGTGCAAAGTATAGATCGCGGTGTCGACTTAAAGGCTCAACATGGTGTTCAAATCTATGTTGGTGATCGCACTTATATAGGTCCGTATACTTGTATTTCTGGCTTTAGCAATATCAGAATTGGGAAAGACTGTCTAATTGCCTCTCATTCATCGATTTACGCTCACAATCACGTTTTTAGTGACCCTAATAAAACAATAAATCATCAAGGATTTGTCGCGAAAGGAATTGTTATTGAGGATGACTGTTGGATAGGCAGTGGGGTTAGGGTAGTAGACGGGGTTACTATTGGTAAAGGTAGTGTGATTGGTGCAGGAGCCGTAGTAACTAAAGATATACCACCTTATTCTGTGGCTGTTGGTGTACCAGCAAAGGTAATTTCTAAAAGGGGAGCAGATGAGTTGAATTTAGTTTAAAGTTACGAGAAGGCAAAAAAGAACCTAGATGCAGAAAAGTGATACCAAAAACAACAGGCGATTTTCAGTTATTTAGTAATGGATAGATTTGAGAACTAGAGCGCTTTAATTTTAACTAACTTTCGGGTGAATAATTACGATAAAGTTAAAAAGTGTCAACCCCATAAATAGGATTTGAATTATGACTTTAGCAGTTGGAACAGTTGCACCTGCTTTTACTACTACAGACGATGAAGGTAACACTGTTTCTTTATCAGATTTTCAAGGAAAAGTAGTCGTTCTCTATTTTTATCCTAAAGACGACACCCCTGGTTGTACTAAACAAGCTCAAAGTTTCCGTGATAACTATGCTGAATATCAAGGTAAAGAACTGGTAGTTTTAGGCGTTAGCATGGATGACCAGGCATCCCATAAAAAATTCAAAGAAAAATATGGCTTACCTTTTACCCTTTTAGTTGACAGTGATGGCTCCATTACCAAGGCTTATGATGTTGACGGTGGCGGCTATGCTAAGCGTGTTACCTACATTATTGACGGGGAAGGAAACATCACTCATGTTGATGCTAATGTTAATACCAGCACCCATGCTCAGGACGTGTTAGCAAATATTGGTTAGTTAGTCAGGAAGGAAGGGGATTGTAAAGGATCAAGAAAAAAGCTCAACACTAATAATAAGATAATAGTAAAATAGTTATTACTCTATAACCCCTACCTCATGTCTACCTCATTCTATACTGTGAGCGGACGAGATTTAGACTTTTTAAAAAGTAGCTAAAGCTTTGTCTAAACCGCGTCTACTTTGAAACCCTTCTCTTGGTCAGCACCGGGAAGGGGGGAGTATTTTGTTAGGTTCTATTGGTTCAACACCAGGAATTGAATTGTTATCCCCCATTCCCGCCCTCTCTTGGTAAGGGGCTGTATTTTGCGGTGGTGGTTTCCCCAAGAAACAACTGCCCTTTAGGGTTCCCCGACTTGAGAAAAGTGCGATAGAGGATGGATTATGGATGTATCAATTTATTCCAAGTATTCCGTTAAAAGTTGCGGAATATAGTCATAACCATCAACCCCAATCACAGCAATTATTTGCGATCGCATCTCGGCTAATAACTGCTCAAAAGCAAGATCACCTAATTGACCTTTAATAATAGTGATTAAGCCTGCACTTTTGCGCCATTCGAGAGAATTAATTTGCTTAAGTAGATAACTACCCAGACAGCCGTGATAGATACTGTTTTTAAGGTCTTCAATGCTGTAATAAGCTTCAGCAAGATAACTGTAACTAAGTCCTTGTACATAGACATCTTGCGCCATCGTAGCTAATTTTACACCCTTTTCCAAAAACGCGATCGCGGAAGTCGGCTGAGCTAAAATCACATAGGCAATCCCCAAACTATTATTCACCAAAGATTGAGTTTGCAGATCTTCTGTTTTTTCCGCCAATTGTAATCCTTGTTCGAGATAATGAATCGCTTCGTTGTATACTTCGGTATCCATAGTATCTATATCCCGTGCTGCAAATACTTTACTGTAACCAAGATTCACTAAGGCATTGGTTTCTCCCAAACGATTACCGCTTTGACGTGCCAGGATTAACGCTCTCTGACTGTAGTTGATGGCAGTTTCATAATCTTTTTGTTGCACATAAGTCCGACTTAAATGATTGAGATTGGCAATTTCACAGGATTGATCTTGAGCTTCTCTGGCAATTGCTAAAGCTTCTTGATGAAAAGCTAAAGCTTGTTCATATCGTCCTAAAGTTCTTTGCGAATATCCCAGCAAAGTCAGAATTCTAGCTTTTTCTTGAGTTCCGGCAATTTGCTGAATTGGTTCACTCAAATATTCCAGAGTATTTTGTAAATATTCCCCAGAAAAAGAGACAAAAATACCACTATAAAGCGGAAAATCATCTCTACGAGCGAACAGACGCAAAATTTGCAGCATAATCTGGAAACAACCTTCTCTAAAGCGATTATTGGTCGTAAAAGTTTGCGATAATTCTAGCCAGATAACCGCAAAAGTCAGAAAAGTACTATAGGAAAGTTGTTTGCCAAATTTAGCGCTATAGGGTTGTTTGTCATACCAAGCAACTAAACCTTGTTGAATATACTGTAATAAAATCGCTAACTCAACCCAACCTCGTAACTCGATATTATTGGTGACTCCTCCTAAATCAGTGATCGCCTGCTGTTCAGCCAAAGTTTGAAATAATCTTTTTGGTAAAGGATTGTCCACCTTTTTTACCCAGACTCGCCAAGGATTAGGTTTTTCTCGCGCAAATCCAATACTTCTTTCTGCTTCATACATCCAGCTAATTAAATCATCTTCTAACTGGGAAAAAGAAGTTAAACCAGCGATTATTCCTGTAGCTATTTGCTGGCAATCTTGAGCTAGTTGACTATTATCAAGATTAGTTGCTGCATTTTGTAAGCTTTGAGCTAGTTGTTGCAATTTATCACGATTTAAAGGCTCTTTTTGATTAATATCAATAATTTGAATCCAATTAGCGATTAGTTGATCTGCCGTTGAATTGAGGAGTTTTTCTGTAGCATTAGCGATCGCATTTTGTTGTTGATGGGCTTTTTGCCATCTCTGATACTGGGTTTCAATAGTTGTTAAAGCTCGCAGCACTCGTGTTGCTTTAAGTTTTTTATCTAATTGAGCTTTCGTGGCTTCGATACGTTGCGCCAGACAACGTTCCCATACTTCTGCGGTACCCGATTCAATGCCCCGTTCCAACATGATATAAACTCTTTCAGTAGAAGCGATTTTACCCTGAAGAGTTTTGTCTACGATTTGGTCGATGAGTTCAAAATATTGGTCTGATAATGGTTGAGCCACGGTTTTGTATCAGTGAAGATCTTTATCATTATTACAATTTTTAAGATTGATCTTGACATAAATTCAGAAGATAACTTTTACAATAAGGAGACAAAGCTAAAGGATAAAGGTTTGACGAGCGCTTTCAAGGGGCTTCAAAACAAACGCGATTTACCAGAGAAACCAACAAGATAATCTATGAACCCCGTGCGCGTCTCTTGGTCAGCATTCCCTTGCTCGGTGAGCGTTCCCTTGCGCCTGACGGCGGCGCGGGGTCTCACCGCTTACGCCGACGCGGGGTCTGACCGCTTCCTTGGGCGAGACCCTTCGGGTAGAGCTGCGCAAGTAAAAATCTCGGGGCGCGTTCCCTCTCTTGGTCAGCACCGGGAAGGGGGGAGTATTTTGTTAGGTTCTATTGGTTCAACACCAGGAATTGAATTGTTATCCCCCATTCCCGCCCTTGCCCAGAACACGGAGCTGGGTAAACGCCTTTCGGCGGCGCGGGGTCTGACCGCTAGATGAGTAAAACTTATCCGAAGGTGTATCCTTTAGGGCATCGGGGTCGCACCGCAGGGTCGCACCGCTCTCTTGGTGGGCGCGAGTCGAAATTTATGATTCTATTTTAAAACTTCAGTTTTGAATATGAACATGGTCTAATTGATACTATAAAAGCTAAATTTCCTTATATGAGTCAACTCAATCGCAATAATCTTAATACCAAGAATTTAGCTAAGCTACCTGGCTCATTTGAAGAAGCTGTCACCATGGTCAAAAATTTTGCTCTTCTGGAAATTCAAAGAGAAAGTGAGCAAAAACAGCTTTATTATCATAGTTGCGATCATGCTTATGCAGTTCGGCAAAGAGCAGACATTATTTTTCAAGCTATTGAACCTTTTGGGCAAGAAGTCACTCAAGTATCATTAAAGCGAATCAAACATTTAATTGATATTTGTGCGATCGCTCATGATATGGTACAAGAATTTTTGCCTCATACCGAGCTCCATACATCTAGAAAAAGAGAACCTGGGGTCAGTGAAGCGGCAACAATTTCTAAGCTCATTAATTACATAGCAAGCTTAAACATAAAATCAAACGATCAAAAAGCCAATAGGATACTCTTTACAGATTCAGATTTACAAATTATTAAAGAAGCTATTGAAGCAACGATTTGTTTATATGATTTTGCAGATAATTCTATTTATCAACCTTACTTATACTCCACTGCTAAGAAAATATCATTGCCAGCTCGCATCATTGCTCTAGCAGATATAGGATCGTTGGGTATAGAGGGCATTGAAGCTTATTTTCAAGAAGGAAGTTTGATATTTTTAGAAGAAAATCCTGATATAATATCAATTATTTTAAATGAAGAATATAAAAATCAACCAGAATTGTCCGAAAATTTAAGACAGCGACTTCTTCAAAGAGCCAGGTTTCAAGTTAATTTTGCCAGGGGAAGAAAAGCAAGATTTGCGAGTGAAGTTACGGGCTTACCAGGGGGCGCTATTTATGTTTTAAAACATAATGTTTTTAAGTTTTTGAATCAAGATACCATTAAAAAAATTGAATCAATTACACCTACTGCAGATGACACATTATTAGAAGAATTACTTGAATTTTTTGACCTCAAAAAGCTGATCAAATATAATTCACTGTTCACTAATAACTGAAAAAAAGGCATCTTTGGCTGCTGCTTGTTCGGCCGCTTTCTTAGAACGCCCTAAACCTTTACCCAAAAAGCGATCACTTCGAGGGTTTATAGGCTTTTTTGCACTTCCTGTGCCTGCGGCTTGAAGTTTACTATCCTCAGTAAGACCGCGTAACCAAACCTCTGCCACAAAACGATTTTCTCTGTTAGAAGGCTTTTTATTTTCTGATACTTTATATTCTGGCAAAATTTTATATTTTCCCTGGGTCCATTCTTGCAACGCATCCTTATAATTTTCCCGTGCCGGATCACTTCGTACTTTTGCTGATTGTTTTTGCAATGCTTGATCCAACCAAGGACGAATCAAATCCATATTATGGGTACTCAAATACAAAGCTCCCAAAATAGCTTCAAAAGCATCTGCCAGCCAAGACTGCCTTCCTGTACGGTTACCTTTAGCATTAGAACCAATAATCAAATACGGTTCAATCCCATAAAAATCTGCCAACTCCGCCAAAACGCGATCGCTGACTACAATAGAGCGAACTGCAGCAAACTCCCCTACCGTCTCTTCAGGATAGGTTTCTAACAAAATTTCGGCTGAAACCAATCTGATCACAGCATCCCCGACAAATTCTAGCTGTTCATAATTTCTCGTCTCACAAGCACTAGGATGAATCAAAGCTAAATCTAATAATGACAAATTAACCGGTGCATTGGCGGGTAAACCTAACTTCTGAATTAATTGTTGTAATTGTTTTTGGCGTCGAGGATCTTCAAACATGAAATTTTTCTAAAAAAAATAGAGAGAGTTGGCACATAAGCCGGATTCTGTTCCTAGATTGTGATACATAGTATACTACATGTTTTTTTCTAGGGGTGGTTATCTATCTAGGATGACTGTTGCCAGCCACTTCTTGCGGTTCACCATGAACGGGATGGGAAAAAGACCAACCCTAATCCCTCCGACCTTGCTCCCAACCGGGGTTTACCTAGCCAGTACCTCTCGATACTGCTGGTGCGCTCTTACCACACCTTTGCACCCTTACCTTTTCAGTCAACAGTCAACAGTTAACAGCGATAAAAACTGATAAATGTTAAATGAAAAAGGCGGTATTTTTCTGTGGCACTATCCTCACAGTCGCCTGCACTGGGAATTACCCAGCAAGTTTGATCTTTCGGGAGTCCGGACTTTCCTCACTTATTAACGAGCGACCCTGCTGCGGAAACCCCAGCTAAGGAAAGCGCTCGCCGTCAACTTATGTTACAAAAAGTGCAACCACCTCACCTACTCTCTCTATATCTAGTTTATTTTAATATAGAGAAATCATGTTCAATCAGAGCATTGGGGTTTTCCCCGATGACAAAAATATCGGGGCTTCGTTCGAAAAGAGCAGATTTCCCCTAACCTAAAACCTAATCCCTAAAACCTTTCCCATAATGAACAAAGATTCTGAAATTACTTCTTTTTCCCCAACTTCTCCAACTGTAAAAAAAGTTGCCTCAGCTTTGATCATATTGGGAAATCTTGGATTTTGGTCACAGTTGGTTTTGGGTAGTGTCTCTTTAGTAATGCTGTTATTTGGTGCTGCTGTTTTGGGTAGTGGTAGCGACCCTAGTGGCAACGAAAATTTAGCTCTTTTTTGTGCCACCATTGGTGTTTTAACTCTTATTCTAAGTGTCTTTTTCTTTTTTCGCCGTTATATCTCTATTGGTAAATCTCTCAAAAATGCCCGCTCTGGCAGCGATCGCCCTAATAAAAAATTTACTATTAGATTAATTAGATTGGGATTAACGAGTAATCTGATCGGGATGCTAATTTCTATTCTGGGAGCAGAAGCCTTTGCTGGAATACTATTGAGCAAAGCTTCTAGAATTCCATCTGTAACGAACACTCTACTTGACTCCAGTCAGTTAATTACTCCCGCAGAAATGACGGCTTTGTTAGCTAATATACATACTATTTTTTCCCATTTCGCGGGCATTACCCTAGGATTAATCTTACTAGAACGAATTAATAGGTAGCTAATTACTTGTTACTACTGTTTACTGTAGACAAGGTTGATAATTGATAATTGATAATTGATAAATTTTCCCATGCAGCAAACTCGCTTAAACAGCTTAATTAATACAGCAGCTGGTCAAATAGAACTGCTGTTTCGTAATCCCTGGCGGAGAATTTCTTTAAATATTATCAGTTTCTTAATGGGATTTTTTATGGCTTCTGGGGTCTCATCTAGCGCTGGTCAAGATGCAGTCTGGGATGTTATGGCCGCAGGTGTCGTAGTCGTTTTTATAGAGTTCTTAAGTAATTGGATTTATGGGCAGAAAAAGAGACCTGCTGTTACAATTAGGGGCCCTCTCTTTATTGATGTCCTAAATAAATTCAAAATTGGTCTTACTTACGGTCTTTTTCTAGAAGCATTTAAGTTGAATTCTTAGCATTATGCAAAAACTTGATTTGACAACTACTAGTATTCTGCTGAATTGGGTTCATGGAAAACAGCCAACGGAAGTTGAACAAGAAGAACTTATAAAAAAAGAACTAAATGATCAGGTCAAAGCTCATGCTTTTGGTATTGATCAAAATAACGCTCAGCAATTAATTGAAGCGAGATCTCAACTTTTTTGTTCTGCTTATCCTAGTGTCTTAGAATGGTGCGGTGATCATGGAATTAAGGATGAGGGGAATAACATATTTAATCTGATGTGGAATCTTTGGCTGCCATTAGCTGTCAATTTAGCAGAACTTCGACAAAAATTAGGTCGTACGCCAATTCAAGGGATTTTAGGCGGCCAAGGAACCGGAAAAAGTTCTTTAGCCTCGATTTTACGTCTACTTCTAGGTCATCTCGATTATTCTACTGTTAATTTATCTCTTGACGATATCTATAAAACCCATGCAGAACGCTTGAGTTTACAAAAAATCGATCCTCGATTAATTTGGCGAGGTCCTCCAGGAACCCACGATATTTATTTAGGATTACAGGTTCTAGAAAATTGTCTACAAAAAGATATTTCTGAACCTATTTTAGTTCCCCGTTTTAATAAATATGCCCATAATGGAGAAGGAGACAGAGGAGAACCTGAAGCTCTTGATAAAGCAGATATTGTTTTATTTGAAGGTTGGTTTGTTGGCGTCAGACCCATAGAAGAAACTGTATTTGATCATCCTTTAGAGCCAATTGAGAGCCAAAAAGATATTAGATTTGCCAAGGATAATAATGAAAGACTCAAAGCTTATATGCCGTTGTGGGATAAATTAGACAGTCTTTTTATGCTTTATCCAGTAGATTATCGTTTTAGCAAACAATGGCGCAAAGAAGCCGAACAGAAAATGATTGCCAGTGGCAAAACAGGAATGAGCGATCAAGAAATTGAGAATTTTGTTGATTATTTTTGGCGAGCTTTGCATCCAGAGTTATTTATTACTCCTTTGATCAAGCAGCCCAATTTAGTAGACTTAGTGATTGAAATTGATAAAAATCATCAGTACATTAAAATCTATAAGCCTAATTAGTCAGCGGTACTCCGCCGTAAAAGCGGTCAGACCCCGCGGAGGTTTCCTCCGTTTATCCAGAGCACCGATCTGGACAAGCCCAGCTCCGTGTTCTGGGCAAGGGAACGCTGACCAAGAGACGCCCTAAAGGACTAGCTTCGCGTCGCGCACCAAGAGAAGACGGAGCCTGCGCTGACCGCATTCCGCGGTTACATTATGAGGCGCTTCCCAGCCTTTGTTATTGTGTGCCATTTTTCCTTTCGTTAAGTTTTAATAAAATTTCCTTGTGGACAGCGCGAGAAATCGGATAAAAATAACTCAAAATCAAACCGACAACTAAAGTCAAAGTCGTGACTGGTCCAATAATCAGGCGGATTGCCCACAGAGCAGAATCAGGTTGAATAGGAGCGGTTTGTCCCGCCAGCTTCGAGATGAATCCCGCCCAATTTAGTATTTGCCCGACGAGAAAAAGTGCCATCGCCACGCCCAATTTTTGGAGCTGTACCACGCAACCATAATAAATGCCTTCCCGCCTCTGCCCCGTCTGAAGTTCATCTAAATCCACAATATCTGGCAGCATTGACCAAGGTACGAGGTAAGCAGTAGAAATTCCAATGCCCGCCATCACTGCGAAAATATACATCAAACCGATTTGTCCCGGCTGTAGGAGAAACAGTCCAACTGAGGCACAAATTGTCAGGGGAATTCCTATGCAGTAGATAGCTTTTTTCTCCACTCGGCTACTCAGAGCAGTCCAAATAAACATCATGCTCAATGCTGTTCCCTGAACTACAAGAGCCATCTGGGTAAAATGGTATTCTGGTAGTCTCATCCAATTGATCACAAAGTAAGGCAAGATCGCCGCCGTTACTTGGACTCCCAACCAAGAGCAAAGATAAATGCCGATAAGATAGCGAAACGGACGATTACTTAAGGCTATCTTGAACTGTTGCCAAATTCTCTGAAGTGGAGGAGACTCAATCTGAGAGCGCTTTGTTTGAATTAATTGGTAATGCCCATAGGTTCCCCAAATTGATAAATAAACTGCTAATATTGAAAGTATGCCGCAGATTGCGCCCAGGAAGAGATACTGTTTTGAGGGGGATGAAACCAGTTGAAAAATTACTTGAGCTAGCACTAATGCAAAGATACTCCCACCAAGACTGAAGCTCGACTTAAAGCTAATTAAACTAGTGCGTTCGTCATAACCTGAAGTAAGTTCAGCAGCCAGGGCATTGAAAGGGAGTAGAACCGCTGTAAAGGCAGTGTAAAACAGAAGAGCAATCGTGCTGTAGTAGGCAAACATCACCCACTGATTCGTAGTAGGTAGAACCAGCCAGAGCAAAAAAAAGCAAAGTCCCAAGGGTAAAGAACCATAAATCATCCAGGGATAGCGCCTACCGCGGGGGGAACGAGTGCGATCACTCAGCCAACCAATCAGTGGATCATTGAGCGCATCCCAAGCTTTTCCTAACAACAGGATCGTACCTGCTTTGGTGGGATTCAGCCCTGCTATATTCGTCAGAAAAAACAAAAAGAAAAAAACTAGAATGTCCGCAGGAATAGCACCCGCTAGCTCTCCCACTCCATAGCTAATTTTGGTTTTCCAGGTAAGCCTTTCGGTCTGAGTTAAGTCAATGGCAGAACTGGCAAAATTATTCATTTATTGGGTTTGAAATTTACGCTACTAGTATATGGAGTAATTCATATATTTAACTATTTTGTCTTTTAGCTAAAACGTTTTTTCTCCTTTGTCTTCCCACTTACAAGACAAAAAAGCAAATTACATTCTTTCTAAGACAGGAATGCCCAATAAAGATAAACCAAGCTTTAAAGTTCTCGCGGTTAAATCTGCCAAAATTAAGCGAGAAGTCCTTTGAGGTTCTTCGGCATTTAAAATCGAACAGCGATCATAGAATTGATTGAATTTTTGACTAAGTTCAAACAGATATTGACAGAGACGATTCGGTAGCAAATCTTTTTCTACTTCTTGAATAACTTCTGACAGTTGTAAAATATGTTTAGCTAAGATTAATTCTGCTTCTTCACTTAAGACTATCTGGGTTGATTCTAATTTAGTAAAATCAATATTTCCCTTACGGCTAATGCCTTGTGGTCGTACATAAGCATAAAGTAAATAGGGAGCAGTATTGCCTTTGAGAGCTAGCATTTTTTGGAAGCTAAATTTGTAATCAGTTGTTCTATTTTGACTAAGATCGGCATATTTAACTGCACTAATTCCCACAACTTGAGCAACGTGATCGATAAATTCTTGACTTTCCGATCGCCCTTCCTCTTCTAATCTTGTTTCTAGATCTTGACGAGCTCGTAGAACAGCTTCATCCAAAAGATCTTTAAGTTTAATTGTTTCTCCAGAACGAGTTTTTAATCTCTTGCCATCTTCTCCTAATACCAAGCCAAAAGGAACATGAACTACTTCAACATTTTCCGGTAATAAGCCTGATTTTCTAGCTACTTGAAAGACTCCAGCAAAATGATTACTTTGTCCCGAATCTGTAACGTAAACAATCCTTGAAGCATGATCTTTTTCTACCCGATATTTAATTGCCGCCAAATCAGTAGTTGCATAATTAAATCCCCCATCAGTTTTCTGAACAATTAGTGGTAAAGGGTCGCCATCTTTATTAGTAAAACCTTCGAGGAAAACACATTTAGCTCCTGCATCTTCTTCAAGCAAACCTTGTTCATCTAATTTACTAAGCACATCAGATAAAAAAGGATTATAAAAAGACTCTCCTCGTTCTGTTAAATGAATATCTAATAAATCGTAAATTACCTGAAATTCGCGACGCGATTGATCGCAAAGCAAACCCCAAGCGTGACGACTATCTTCCGCTCCTGCTTGTAAATTTACAACTTCGTTTCTCGCTGTTTCTTTAAATTCTGCATCCTCATCAAAGCGAATTTTAGCTTTTTTATACAGAGAAACCAAATCCCCAATATCCAAAGCATCGGCAGTAGTTAAAGCTTCTGGATAGGCTTCGCGTAAATAAGCAATTAACATACCAAATTGTGTTCCCCAATCCCCCACATGATTGAGTCGCAACACATCATAACCCCGAAACTCTAAAACCCGAGCAATACAATCACCAATAATCGTCGATCGCAAATGTCCCACATGCATTTCTTTGGCGATATTGGGACTAGAAAAATCGACAACGATTTTGCTTGCAGGTTGTACTTTCTCAATACCCAAATCGCGATCGCTTTGAATTTCTGCGAGTAGACTTGCCAGATAGGTCGGTATAATCGTGAAATTAATAAAACCAGGGCCAGCAATTTCAGGTGTTTCCCAGGTATCATTAACGGGAATATTGGCGATAATCTTTTCCGCGATCGCCCTTGGTGACTGTTTTAACTTTTTGGGTATGGATAAAGCTACATTAGATTGATAATCGCCGAATTTCGGGTTATTCGTCGCCGCAACTAAAGGATCTGTATCTGCTAATTCATCACCAAAGGCAGCGACTAAAGCATCTTGAACAGCATTTTCCAATAATTCTCGTAAGGATTTCATAATGGTAAATTATAGAAACTTAATTTTAATAATTAACGTCGATTACAGACATAGACCCTTAATTTATCATCAATTATGACGAAGTCTTTATTTACTTTCACTCTTGGAATTGGCTATTTGGTGATCGCCTTATTTGCCTCCTTAGCAGAAACCTCATCCGCCGCACCTCAAGAATATCCGCAAGAATATAGTCAAAATTATCTCCAAGATTGTAAAGCTACTGCGATGACAGAAGGGTTACCAGATATTGAAGCGGAAACTTTATGTAAATGTACTCTCAGAGAATTTCAACAAAAATATACTCTAGATGAATTCAAAGATCTCAACAAGCGATCGGAAACCGATACTACAGCCTCTGATGCCTTGATCGAAGTTGGAGAATTTTGTTTTGAAGAAATCTTATTTGAGGAATAGGGAATGCTGTTTTGGCAAAAAATATCAAGTTTCTAAATCTCAAATTGAAATTTTATCGGGAACTACTAGTAAACATAAGTTAATCCAAATTAATTCATTGTCATTGAACTTTCTTTTTGTGTCTTGAGTTGAGAAATACCACTCAACTCATTGCAGAGCTTTTATTTATTGAAGTGCTAGTATTGTCGATAAAAATACTTGAATTTCAGCTATGAGTGAAGAAAAAACCCAGCAGATGGCTGTGAGCATCTGTCAAAGAATAAGGAATTACTTTATTTTCACCGCAATAGTACTTATATTTTTGATTTGGTCGGGCGAAATTTCAAATTTGATTACCACAAAGCTATTTAGCACAACAAAAGATGATGTTGAAATTGCTGCGAAGGTCACGGAAACAATATTTGTTATGGTCGCAGCGTTTGCCCTAATTATTTTAAATTTCGGCAGAGATATAGATTTACACAATTTCATTGATGAAAATACTTTTCGTACGCGACACAAAGTAGGTAAAATTATCTACAAAGAAATGATTTCGTTGGCGGAATTATTAAATGCTCCAGGGCAGGCAAAAATGACAGATAAGAGAAAAGAAGTAATGCGACTATTTTATCACTTTGTTAACAATCAAAGTAATCAAGAAAAGCTACGTAGCTTGGCTTTTACATACTGGGAGCAATATTTTGTAAACCTTTACATTATGTTTTTCTGCGTTATCGGTTTTTTATGCTCCTTAGCTGTAGTTATAGTCCAGAGAAAACTACAAATGATATCTCTATCTCCCTTATTTTTTTTGATTATTGGATTAACTGTGTGGCTGCGCACGAAATCATCATTACTAAAAAGAATTTATGACCTTCCTAGGAATCAAATTGGAGAAATTCGATTCTCTAATGCAGAGGAGTTTAAAGAACAAGTAAAAAAAAGATTTGGTGATCAGATTATTAACTCATAGGAGGTGAGTTGTGCCCGAATTTATAATAAGAGTAGAAAATTCTGCACCATCGCAAAGCAAACCAGCTAAATCTGTTCTTTGGGCTTCAGAAGTACTTCAAGAATTGGGTATTACTAACATTGCAGATTTAGGATGCGGTAGGCTAAGAAATTTGATTGTCTTTCAAAATTATTTCTCAGAAATTACACTTATTGATACGGATTTACAGTGTAATCGCGTTCAATATCTAATACCTGAAGCTGAAAATGTAAAATTAATAACATCTTCAATTTTTCAGGAAGAAGAGAAATTATATGAAGCCATATTCTTGATTTCAGTATTGCATATCCTGCCAGAACCCAAAATGCGTAATAATTTGTTAAATTTAGCTATCTCAAAACTTGCAAAACCAGGATTTTTGGTAGTTGATGTACCTACTGGAGTCTCATATTATAGAAAAAAGTGTACTAATGATCGAAAATGTTCTGATGGTTATGTCATGGGTAATGGTAGATATAGAACATTCTATAAAAATTTTTACGCTAAAGAACTCGATACACTTCTATCCATCAATGGTCACTTGAAACTGTATAAAAAAGTATATTTTGACAAGCATTTGGTTAGAATAATGACAAACCAAATATACAAAAATAATAATAAATTTTAGATTATGCCAAAACAAAATAGAGTTGATCCTTTTGGGCAGATCATAGCAGTTTCTGCAAGAGGTACTCTCATGGGAAATAGGGGAGTACTTCATGATAGTCATGGTTCAATTAAAAAATTGTGGCGTTCTAAATCATGGATAACCTGTTTGCTTAACTTCAAAGGTCAAAAGAGAAGTATAATGTCTCCTGGCAAATACACAGAACTATTTTTTCTTGATGAAGCAACTTCATTCGCAGCGGGACACAGACCTTGTTCAACCTGTCGTAACAAGAATTTCAAACAATTTAAATCATTGTGGTTAAGTGCGAACAACAATAAATTGGGTTTAACCCCTATAAGCATTGGTAATATTGATAAAATCTTACACACACAAAGGATTTTATCTAATGGCACAAAAAAATTTTACGAAGAGAGGTTAAATAATTTGCCAAATGGAACAATGATCAGTCTTTTAGACGAAAATGATGTTGCCTACTTACTGGTAAATAATCTTCTACTAGAATGGTCTCCATTCGGCTATAAAAAATCTTTGAGTATCTCGTCTAATTGTTTAGTCAATGTTCTCACCCCAAAATCAATTGTCAATACTTTTCTAGAAGGATATCTGCCGGATATTCATTGTTCCGCTAGCTCCTTTATCAATACTGGAGATCACTAATTCCTAATCAAATGCGATCGCAGATCTTGTAGCGTGCGTTAGCGGCAGTGTAACTCACGAGTTCAAAATATCATGGATCTTTACTAAATGAAATTGATCCAGTGTATGGTTGGAATCTTAAGCAAAGCGATCACCTATTACTGCGATACGGGATATCAGCTTTTTGTTTGCGTTAACTGACTTAGGGGAACGCAGTTTTTCTCTATTTGAGATCGCAATGAGAATTCAATACAAAATTTCAGACATGTTAAATTAGGTATATGAATTTTGAGTGGGATGAACGCAAAAACGCAATTAACCTTGCCAAGCACGGTTTTGATTTTGCTGATGCTCCAAGCGTCTTCGATCTTCCAATGGTTGTCGATTTTGATCTCAGAGAAAACTATGGGGAAGACAGATGGATTGGGATTGGTTTACTCAATGGAAGAGTAGTAGTAATTGTTTACACTGAGCCAAACGAGCAAACAATTCGCATCATTTCACTAAGAAAAGCACTATCTCATGAAAGAAAACGATATGAGCAATACATCAAAGACAGATTGGGCTAGAATTGACGCTATGACAGATGAGGAAATCGATACATCTGATATTCCCCCTCTGACAGATGAATTTTTTGCTAAGGCCAAACTTCGTCTTCCTACCTCATCAAATGCAACTGTTGCTGTTGAAGTGGATAGTGAGACCTTGGAATGGTTTCAGCAACAAGGAGAAGCAGCTAGCAAACAGATGAGTGCAGCACTAAGGATTTACGCAGCAGCCCATAAATATCATAAATATAGTGAGGCTTAACCTAGATCGATGCAAACTCTAGAGTTTCTTCGCTCACCACCAGGCAATCAGCTTGAAGCTTTAAAAGGTAATCGTAAAGGTCAGCACAGCATCCGAATCAATTCTCAGTTTCGAGTTTGTTCTGTCTGGACTGAAAATGGTCCGACTGATGTTGAAATTGTTGATTATCACTAACATAAGTATTATGTAATCGTCCAATTAATTGTATGCGCCCAGTTCACCCAGGAGAGATTCTTCGTGAGGATTTTCTGAGTCCCCTGAATATGAGTGTTAAT
This sequence comes from Xenococcus sp. MO_188.B8, assembly GCA_030065615.1. Taxonomy (GTDB): domain Bacteria; phylum Cyanobacteriota; class Cyanobacteriia; order Cyanobacteriales; family Xenococcaceae; genus Xenococcus. The sequence continues at coordinate 16,341 of JASJDR010000089.1, forward strand.
GCCTTAGCACTAGCTCTGAATGTACCTGCTACTCGTATTCACGAAATTGTCAAAGAGCGTCGTTCAATTACTGCTGATACTGCGGAGCGTCTAGCTCGCTACTTTGGCGGTGATGCAGTATCTTGGCTAAATCTTCAGGCTATTTACGATCTCAAAACACTTTCAACACGCGATGAAATTATTAGGCGGGTTGAACCGCGTACCAAAGAATACATAACTTAAATGCGATCGCTAATTTTTTGATATAATTTTCTGTATGAATTCAAAGCAGAAGCGCACATTAAAGGCTATCTTCACTGATCCCGTCTCTGCTTCTATTGAATGGAAAGATATCGAATCTCTTTTTGTTGCACTAGAGGCTGAAGTAATAGAAGGAAGCGGCTCGCGTGTCAAGTTTCATAAAGACGGTGTTATTGCTACTTTTCACAGACCTCATCCGAGAAAGGAAGCAAAGCCATATCAGGTTAAAGATGCTCGCGCGTTTCTCAAGCAATTAGGAGTTGAACCATGAGTAGTTTGTTATCACATAAAGGCTATGCAGCTCGCATTGAGTTTAGCTCAGAAGATGAATGTTTCGTTGGTCACATAGCAGGAATCAAAGACATCGTCGGTTTTCATGGCGAAACTGTTGCTGAACTCAAGGCAGCTTTTGAGGAAGCTGTTAATGATTACTTAGATACCTGCGAGCAGATCGGTAAATCACCGCAGAAACCCTATTCTGGGAAATTAACGCTCCAGGTACCTCCAGAAGTCCACGCAGCGGTTGCAACAGCAGCAGAATTAAGTGGAAAAAGTATTAATCAATGGGCAACAGAAGCACTTAATCGAGCAGCAAGCCTATAAACTTTAGACTTTAATGCCTGTTTTATAATTAGCACATCACCAATTTGTTGAGCAGTCACAAAAATATTTCTATTTAGAAGTTGATTTTTCCTAATTGATTAGATATGACAAATATCAAGAATACCTGAAAGTTAGATGTCAACCACTAACAATGTACTTTATATGCTTTTAAAATAGAAAGTCATCTATAATTTTTGAATGATCGAGACTGAAATTATTGACGTACATGAAATAAAAAAAACTTCGTCTTAAACAAAACGAAGCAGATTAATAAACAAGCTTTCAAAATTTTGATTTCAAGTTTCAACTGAAACAGAATAGTTTGAGGAGCGAGGAAATCCGTAAACTCTAGTTTTTATCTTCAATCACCTGATCAATTAAGCCATATTCTTTAGCTTCTTCAGCAGACATGAAATAATCGCGATCTGTATCCTTAGCAATTTTTTCTATGGGTTGACCAGTATTATCGGCTAACATCTGATTCAATTGATCTCGAATACGGAGAATTTCTTTAGCTTCAATCTCAATATCAGTTGCTTGTCTTCTTCCTTGAACTCCTCCGAGGGGTTGGTGGATCATAATCCGAGAATGGGGTAAGGCCAGGCGTTTGCCTTCGGTACCTCCTGCAAGTAAAAATGCTCCCATCGATGCAGCTAAACCAACGCAGATCGTTACTACTTCTGACTTGATATGTCTCATCGTGTCATAAATTGCCAAGCCAGCAGTTACCGAACCGCCTGGAGAGTTGATGTAGAGATAGATCGGTTTACTGGAATCTTCCGAGTCAAGGTATAGCATGATGGCAATAATTTGATTGGCTATTCCATCATTAACACCTCTCCCGAGAAAAATGATTCGTTCGCGGTAAAGGCGATCATAGATACTAATCCAGTCACTATAAGATTGACCGGGCATTTGATAAGGAACTTTTGGAATACCAATGGGCATAAGACTTTTACCTTGTATGAATTGTTATTGATGTAAGTTATGTGAGTGCAGATACGGGAGTTGGCAGATCTTTAGTACTTTCTAAAACTTTATCGATTAAACCATATTCCTTGGCATCTTGAGGAGTCATATAAAGCATTCGATCTGTATCTTTAGCAAGTTTCTCTGGGGACTGACCAGTATTTTTGGCTAATATTTCCAAGACAGCTTTTTTGTTTTCGAGAACTTCTTGAGCCCGAATCTGAATATCAGTAGCTTGACCTTGCGCTCCCTGACGAGGCTGATGCAGAATAATCGTCGCGTGAGGCAAACTAGCACGAAAACCTTTCGCTCCAGCCGAGAGAATCATCGCAGCAGTACCCATAGCTTGACCGATACAAATAGTATGTACGGGGGGTTTGATATAGTTCATTGTATCGCAGATCGCAAAGGCTTCGGTTTCAAAACCAATGGAATCTCCGCCATACCAAGATGTTCCAGTAGAGTTGATATACATGTAGATCGGTTTCTCGGGATCATCGAATTGCAGGAATAATAACTGAGCAATAATCAACTCAGTAACATCTACTCCAATTTGATCTTTGTACTCATCCGGGGATACTAGGGGCAATCCCAAATAGATAATCCGCTCTTTGAGTAGTAAAGAAGGTAGATCTGGAGGAGGAGTCCGACGAGCAGCGTCTCCTCTATAGGGGGCTTGTACGGCTTGCATTGCTAAATTCATAAGGATTTTTACTTATTACTTTTCTGGTTAAAGCTTATGATACAGAAATAGCATCATAATAGATCTTAACCTCTTATAATCCGAGTCAATAACGGTGATGATTTAGATTTTAACGTATTGTATTATTGGTTATCAGCATCTGACAGTGCCGAGTATGGAGTAAAATCCACACATACACAAAGGTCATAAACTAATTACAGCAAGTTTTTGAGCCTGTTTTGTCAATTTTTTAGTTTTTGAAGCGTTAAAACCTCGTCTCTGTTCCTCTATTGCTAGCCTTCATTTTGCGTTTTTTCTACATTTAATTATTAAACTCGCGCGTTCCCTCTCTTGGTCAGCATTCCCTTGCGCCACCTACCCCTATCCCCTTCCTACAGGAAGGGGAACGATATAGTCTCTCCTTTCAGGAGAGATTTAGAGAGGTTCGGCGCGGGTTCTGACCGCTAGGTGAGGAAACCTTATCCGAAGGTGTATCCTTTAGGGCACCGGGGTCGCTCGTCAACTTGGAGCAGAAGAGCTACTAGTCAATACTTCCCCCATTCCCGCCCGAAGGGGCAGCGGTATGCTTTAGCACTAGCTTCGCGTCGCGCACCAAGAGAGGGGTTTCAAAGTAGAGGCGGTTTAAAAGTGAAAATTTTAGGAAAAATGGTAGCTTTGTCGATAATAAGAGGTAATATTTCTTTGCTTGCATTTAACAGCAAACTCTAGTAGTTAGCCATCAATTATGACAATAAATACTCCTGATTGGGTTAAAAATGCGGTTTTCTATCAAATATTTCCCGATCGCTTTGGTAAAAGTCAAGAATCCCATCCTGGATTATGGCAATCGAATTGTTTGGAGGCTTGGGATGCCAAACCAACCTATGAAGGTTATAAAGGCGGCGATTTATGGGGCATCATTGATAAATTAGATTATTTGCAAGAGTTGGGGATTAATGCGATTTATCTTACCCCAATTTTTCAGTCAGCTTCTAATCATCGTTATCATACCCATGATTATTATCAAGTTGACCCGATGTTAGGGGGCAATCATGCTTTCGAGGCCATGTTAGAGGCTGCTCATCAGCGGGAAATCAAGATTGTCCTAGATGGGGTATTTAATCATACTGGTCGAGGTTTTTTCTTTTTTAGCGATATCTTGGAAAATGGCGGCAATTCTGCTTGGTTAGATTGGTTTAAAGTAGAAAAATGGCCCCTCGCTGCCTATGATGGTGCTAAACCTGCAAATTATGTCTCTTGGGTGGGAAATCGTGCTTTACCGCAGTTTAACCATGATAATCCCCAAGTAAGGGAATATATTATGCAAATTGGGGAATATTGGCTGCATAAAGGCATTGATGGTTGGCGTTTGGATGTGCCTAGTGAAGTAGCAACCCCTGGTTTTTGGCAAGAATTTCGCGATCGCGTGAAGGCGATTAATCCTGAAGCTTATATTGTCGGGGAAATTTGGTCAGATGCGAGTCCTTGGCTGGATGGAAAGCAGTTTGATGGGGTGATGAACTATCGGTTTGCCGAACCAACTATTGCCTTTACCGCAGGCGATCGCTTTATGCCAGAATATATTCAGCCTCATTATGAACCTTGTCCGGCATTAAATGCAGCTCAATATGGCGATCGCATTAAGGAATTACTCGATTTATATGACTGGGAAATTCAACTTACTCAACTCAACCTACTCAATAGTCACGACACTTCAAGGGTATTGACTTCCACGGGAGAAGATAAAGATAGTTTGCATTTAGCTACTTGTTTATTATTAACTTTTCCTGGGGCACCCTGTATCTATTATGGTGATGAAATTGGTTTACCAGGAGGAAAAGATCCCGATTGTCGGCGTGGTTTCCCGGAAAAAACAGCTTGGGAGCTCGACACTCTGAAATATCATCAGCAGCTAATCGCTCTACGTCATCAATATCCTGCTTTACGAACAGGAGACTATCAGATTCTTTATGCAGAAGATGGGGTTTATGTTTTGGCTCGGGTTTTAGAGTCGGAAGTAGTCATTGTTGCGATTAATGTTGAGTCATCCGAGATTACTGTGAATTTCCCTGTGCTGAATTTACCCAATCAACCAGCAAAACTAGTATACGGTGATGCTAATATTTCTTGGCAAACCAATAAGGGGGAAAATTACTTAGAATTGAATTTATCGTCTCGCAATGTTGGCATTTTTGCCTGACAATTTGATGAGAATCTCTAACTTCTAGATTAATTAGGTGATTTCCAGAAATATTTTTACCAGGTTTTGATCAGATTTATTATTCATCTGTAGGGGCGCATCGCGATGCGCCCCTACGTCGCAACTCGCGCGTTCCCTCTCTTGGTGCGCGTTCCTTGGGCGATTTTTAATCGCCAGGGTCGCACCGCTCTCTTGGTCAGCACCGGGAAGGGGGGAGTATTTTGTTAGGTTCTATTGGTTCAACACCAGGAATTGAATTGTTATCCCCCATTTCCGCCCTTGCCCAGAACACGGAGCTGGGTAAACGCCTTTCGGCGGCGCGGGGTCTGACCGCTTGCCCAGAACACGGAGCTGGGCTTGTCCCCAGAACACGGAGCTGGGTAAACAGATCGGTGCTCTGGATAAACAGCAAGGTTGCACCGCTTGGCCAATCGCCCTTACAGGATTAAGTATCGCATTATGACTTTAAATTGGTATGAGAATTTCTGGTTATTTTGCACAATAAAAAAGTGAGCAGTAAAAATTCACTGATCACTTGTACTTGGATTAACTAAATATAATTGGTTGCTAATTGTTAGTTACAACAGGCTTGGTATTTGCGACTACGGAGTGCCTCGCTTGGCGCGATCGCGACAGCGACTACCGAAGGTCTCGCGCAGCGCCTGCCTCTGGCAGACCACGAAGTGCCTGCCTTTGGCTGATCGCATAATGAGCATTGCTACTCTATTCGCCATTCCCATTTGTTTCTGACTTGGGTTGAAGAACACCATAACCTCCATGATTACGGCAATAGATCACATTGATCTCATCAGTTGAACTATTACGGAACATATAGAAGTCGTGATCTACTAATTGCAAATGTTCTAGTGCTTCCTGAACCGTCATCGGTGGCATACTAAAGTATTTTGTTCTGACTACTTCTTCTGGAAGCTGAGGAGTGCGATCGCTAATGAGATTGGTTTTTACTGGTTCCTCGATGGGAGCTTCTTCTAAAATTTCTCTACTATTAGTATGGGCATGGATTTTTTTATGAAGCTGCTTTTCTTTATACTTGCGTAATTGACGAGCAATTTTATCTGACACCATATCGATACTGGCGTATAGATTCTCACTACCTTCTTGGGCTCGAATTACAGTTCCATTGGCATAGACTGTTACTTCTGCTTTATGCTTATTAGTCACGCGCGGTTTGCGAGCTACAGATAGATGAACATCTACTTTAGTAGTAATACTTTGATAGTGCTTGACAGCTTTCTCTAGCTTCTGTTGAACGTAGTCATGAATTGAGTCAGTAACGGTAATATCATTGCCTTGGATTAAAAGCTTCATACTCAATACTCCGTGATATACAACAGTTCATCCCGATAGAACGATATCCAGTAATCGAGTAGATTCCCGATGCTAAATGGCGGGATGAATATGTTAACTGCAAGAAAGATGCAATAAAAATTACATAATTCCTTCAGATTACGATATTTTTTGTGATTATTTAGCTTGGATAAAAAACCTACTTTCTTTGATTCAAGGTTACGAATTTCACGGCATTCTAACTGGCAGAACAGTTAGTAGCGAATTAAATCTTGGATAGAATGCGTCTATTCCCTTTGAATTGTCTGCTTTTTCAGTCGTATTAATCTGGACAATTCGCAGATTCTTTTTACTCTTAAATTTAGATTGAGCAAAACTTTATTACTGGATATTGTATGTGTATATAATAGCACTTTGTATTCTTCATGACATACCTCTTTAAATTCTTTTGATTTTCTTTTACATTGGTTGACATTTTTTAAAATTAAATGGCAAATTCGACAAGACAAAGAAGACATTTTGTGGTACAAGACTGGGGATTAGTGCCTTATCAACAAGCCTGGTTAGCACAAAAATCTCTGGTTGCAGAACGGATTACTAATCCCGATTTATTAGATACCCTGATTTTACTGGAACATCCTCCTGTATATACTTTGGGAAAAGCCGCTAGTACCGATTTTCTCAAGTTTGATTATAGTAACGATCCTATTGCTCAATCTGATGGCAAGCGGGAAATATATCGAGTTGAAAGGGGAGGAGAAGTCACTTATCATTGTCCTGGTCAATTGGTTGGTTATCCGATTCTCAATTTACGTTATTATCAGCAAGACTTACATTGGTATCTCAGACAGTTAGAAGAAGTAATTATCAAGACAATTGCGGCTTACGGATTAAATGCTAATCGCATATCTGGATTAACGGGAGTTTGGCTGGAGGGAAAAAAGGTTGCGGCAATTGGCATTAAAGTTCGTCGTTGGATTACTATGCATGGTTTTGCCCTGAATGTTTGCCCTGAGCTCCAAGGATTTCAAGAGATAGTTCCTTGTGGAATTAGCGATAAACCGGTAGGTAGTTTAAGTGAATTTTTGCCGTATCTTACCATAGCAGAGGTTAGAGTTGAGCTGATTCGTAGCTTTGCTGAAGTATTTAATGTTGAAATGAGAAATGGATTAGATTAAAGGCTACTTGTTAAGTTTGGATAAAAAATGCAAAGAAAAATTATTTTTGGTCTTATTTGGGTAAGTTTTATTAGCTATGCTGTTTGCTTCGCTCCCAGTGCTTCGCCAGATACTTGGGATATAATAGCCAATTTATCAGCAGGTAATTGGCAAGAGATTAATCCTTGGGTGGTGTCTTTGTTTAATCTGATGGGGGTTATACCTGCTGTTTATGCTTGTTTACTGTTATTTGACGGCAGAAGTCAGAAAATACCTGCTTGGATTTTTGTAGTTGCCTCTTTTGGTTTGGGAGCTTTTGCTCTGTTACCTTATCTTGCCTTCAGAGAATCCAATACTGTTTGGGATGGGGACAAAAATTTATTGTTAAAAATTTTAGAATCTCCCATTACAGGACTTATTTTAACCCTATTAGCGATCGCTTTACTAGGATTGGGGATTGCTTATGGAGATTGGGGAGACTTTGTTTGGCAATGGCAAACTAATCAATTTATCCATATCATGGGTCTCGATTTTTGTTTATTATCTTTGTTGTTTCCTACTTTAGTCAAAGATGACTCACTTAGGAGAGGAATTAAAAATCCTGAGATTTTTTGGGTAATTAGTTTTATTCCCTTACTTGGTACTTTGATCTATTTATGTTTGCGTTCTCCTTTAAGCAATGAGAATCAACTTGCTAACGCTTAATTCACTAGAGTTAATTAGGTATGAATTAGTTGCGTTAGGGGATTGGGGATTCGGATTTTAGTTAGGTTCCTGATTTGGTGAAGGTTTTTCTTGATCAAAAGATGTGGTTGGTTCACCAGTTTCTTCTGTAGATTTATTAACTGACTCTGGGGCTAAATCTTCTTCTTGGTCAACAGATGTGGTTGGTTCACCAGTTTCTCCAGTAGATTTACTAACTGACTCTGGGGCTAAATCTTCTTCTTGGTCAACAGATGTGGTTGGTTCAC
>JASJDR010000318.1 GCA_030065615.1 Xenococcus sp. MO_188.B8
CGCTGATATAATTCTCTCATTACACTGACTGGTTGTGATTATCTCAGTCAGTATCTGACATTTCCTACTCCTTGAGTATCGGGATGTCTTTTTTCTCGATCTTTCTTTTCCGAAAAAGAACTTCGCACTGTCCAGTTCATTACATAATCAATATTCTAAGAGAGGTTTCACAACTCTTTTCAAAGATTGTTGCAAGTCGATTAATTAACAGAGTTGTAAAAATTCCTAAAGTAACAAATAAAAATGACAACTCTTAATAGAGTATAATACTATACCTAAGCCAGCAGTAACATCTATAGCTTTTGTCTTATTTTTGCTGGTAGTAACCCTGGGTGCACTGAAAAAATTATGCCGGTAGCGGAATTGATGCAAGAGCTGATTAGTTAAGATCTTGATTAGTTTCAAAATCTAATTGTTGAGATATCCTAGATTATCTGACCTTAAAGTTAGCAGGAACTTGATTTAGATTTTACTGATGAATTTACAAGAACTACAAGACTTTATATTCGATTTTCGTCGTGTATCTTTGGCGGAGATGAAAATATGTTTTCAAGCTAATGGGGACACCCTTAGACCAATGCTCGATAGGTTAATTAAAAATGGTAGAGTCCAAAAGTCACCGATTGATAAAAAATGTCAAACTTGTCTAAAATGTGAATCTGATGAATTAGAATTTTACGAATGGATTGAGAGTCTTTAATAGATAAAATTAAGGGGTACAAGCACATGCCCCTCCTACCTCTTCAAACTGATACTTGAGATTTTTTAGATCCCGACTTTCTGCCAAGAGTAGATAAACGACCATATTTGTAATAGGCAGCACAAGCGCCTTCAGAAGAAACCATGCAAGTGCCGATGGGGTTTTCAGGGGTACAAGCTGTACCAAATACTTTACATTGCCAGGGCTTCAAAACTCCTTTGAGAATTTCCCCACATTGACAAGCCTTAGCATCGGCAACTTGGCAATTAGGCACTACAAACTTAACTTCTGCATCAAATTCTGCATATTCATCCCTAATTTTTAAACCCGATCGCGCAATTTCTCCTAATCCTCGCCATTCAAAGCGATCGCGGATGGTAAATACTTTAGCGATCGCATCTTGAGCAACCGAGTTACCACCTACATTAACTAAACGAGTATATTGATTTTCTACTTCACAGCGTCCTGCTACTAATTGTTTGAGCAACATCCAAACTGATTGCAGAATATCCAGCGGTTCAAAACCAGAAATAACTAGAGGTTTAAGGTATTTATTGGCAATGATTTGGTAAGGTTCTGTGCCAATTACTGTACTAACATGACCAGGCCCGATGAAACCATCGAGTTGCAAATCGGGATTACTCAGTAAGGCTTCTAGGGCAGGAATTACTAGGACGTGATTGCAAAAAAGGCTAAAGTTGCTAATTCCTTCTGCTTTGGCTTGGAGGGTAGTTAGAGCAGTACTGGGGGCAGTGGTTTCAAAGCCGATACCAAAAAAGATTATCTCTTTATCTGGGTTTTCCTGGGCAATCTTTAAAGCATCTAGAGGAGAGTAAACCATGCGGACATCAGCTTTTTGGGCTTTAGCTTGGAGTAAACTCTTTTGGGAGCCTGGGACTCGCATGGCATCGCCAAAGGTGGTGAAGATTACATTGGGTTGCTCAGCAAGCGCGATCGCATCATCTAATCTTCCTCTGGGCATCACGCAGACTGGACAACCGGGGCCATGAATTAATTCAATATTGTCAGGGAGTACTGTTTCTAGACCGTATTTAAATATGGAGTGGGTATGTCCGCCACAAATTTCCATCAATTTTAAAGGTTTCGCAGAATTTATTGGTAGAAGTTGGCTTAATCTTCTAATTTCTGCTAATAAGGCTTGAGCTTTTCCTGGATCTCGGAATTCAGTTACATATTTCATGTTTGTTGGTCATTAGTCATTGCTTAACCGATTAAATTAGAGTGCCTACCAATAAACAAAGGACAAAGGACACTCTTACAAACTCACTGTGTTATTTCTGCCAATATTCTCAGGGTTTCGGCAGCTTCTTCCTCGTCAAGGCGATTTAAAGCAAAGCCAACATGAACTAGCACCCAATCACCAACACAAGATTCGATAGGATGGCGATCGTCTACAATGCAGGCAATATTAACCTGTCGCTTAACACCGCTAATGTTAACCATAGCTAGTTGGTTTTGAAGATCTGTAATTTCGGTAATTTGACCAGGAATTCCTAAACACATTTCGATTTTAGGGATTAATTTTTACGCCTTGTGTAACTTAAGCATAAACAATATTGGTCTGCAGATATTTATTGTTACCTATTTTTAATTTTCTGTTTTTAACTGTAGATACAATATTTCTTACGGAAAGCTAACGCTACGCTAGTAGTCATCGTCTACTAATACAAAGTCTACTAATAGGGAGTGGACAGGAATTAATCTAACTGCATACGCTTATTATGAACTTCTTCACGGGTTAAGTCTATTGTGAAAACAGGCAAGAAACGACCTGGTATACTATAAGACTCTCTTTTACCAGTTAGATTGCAACCTGCTGCACGATAAAATTGTTCCGCATTAGGATCGCCCTGGATTATTAATGTTCTGCCGCCTCTTTCTTTGACAGTATTCTTGGCATGACTCATATTACATAAATTTACGGTTGAGCATCTTTTGCCTTTGGATAAGCCTTCTATTATATACGCTAACTTCTTAGAAGTCATGGGCATTTAGCTAATATCAAGGAAATGCTACTGCCTCTAACAAGATATCTGGGGAAGTTACTGAAGTCTTTGCTGGTTTGGCTTCAATTTTGGTCAACTTAACTGCACCTTTGCGATATGCGACACCGCGATATTTCAAATCGATGCTCGGTTCAGCAATTTGGGCTATTTGAGGAATTTTTTCTGGCCAAGGGACACCTCGATATTTACCTTTTACCTTACCTTCTAACAGAGCAACCTTAGTAGGATTGTAATCATAAAAGACTCCACGATATTTGAGTTTCATAGTTCACCTCCATTCCGAAGCGCGATTAAACTGTGACTAACTAGAGTTCTTTAGTGATTGCTGTTGAAGTTAACTCATAGCAGCTCTACTACGGTCATAGACATCAATAAAATCATTGCGTGTTTCACCTCGGATTTGGATGTGAAATTTGGGATCGACATCAACACCGATTTCAGCAGCAGTACGCATTAACATTGATTTTTCGCGATTCATGATTGATTGGTGATGACGCATCATTAAAGAGCGAGCTTGTGTTTTGATAGACATATATTGTGACCTCCTCAGCCTTGCACCATAAACATATCATAAATTCTGTAGCAAATTATACTTTTTAATAAAAAATAATATTATTTCAATGTTGGTTATTTTGATTTGCTAACTATTTAAATATAACTCACATGAATAATTCCCTATTGCTACAAATATGTCATCATTTGTTCAGGCAGATAACCCTACTAATAATGGTCTATTAGCACGACTTCCAGAATTTCTCTTGACTAATTAATACAAGAATTGAAGGGACAAATAAACCACAATTTTCTCTCCATCAATTAAACAATTATTAATTATTAAAGAACTAAAGTAGTCAAAGTAAATCTTGGTTAAGCTACTGCATAGATTTGTCCAAGGATAACGACTTTAGTCGACAGATTAATAGAAATAGTCCAGTTAGAATCATGTGACTGGGTTTTTTGTTTGAAATGCTATCTCGTTCTAAAGCACTAGGTGGGCACCGCCTAATATAAAATATATTGGGCACAAGATATTAAGATTTTTCCCGAATTTGAGTGGAGAGCCAAGGCAAACTCAATAAACTTATTACACTTAAGGTAATAGTGTTTTCCTGCTGTTGAACTTTTATTGGACATCTAAATTATGTCGACCTTATATGAAAAGTTGGGAGGCGAAAAAACAGTTAAGCTAGTCGTCGAAAACTTTTATGAACGAGTATTAAACGACGACAGAATCAATCACTTCTTCGAGCAAGTGGATATGTTGAAGCAGAAAATGCACCAAATCGACTTCCTAACTTATGCCTTTGAAGGCTCTGAGCGTTATCGCGGTTCCACCATAAGAGAAATACATCAAAAGTTGGTTCAAGAGAAGGGGCTCAGTGATGAACATTTTAATGCCTTTATCGAAGATCTAGTTGAAACCCTTAAAGAGCTAGAAATTTCTCCAGCTCTAATCGAAGAAGCTTTGGCTGTAGCTGACTCGGTTGAGCATCGTAATGATGTACTCAACAAAAAATCTTAAACAAAGCCACTGAAACATGTATTGGTGATTTACTTTAGTAGTAGAAATATCAAGATACATTTTTAGCCAAAGTTTATGTATCTTCCGGAAAAAGAAGTTTTTTAAGTTCTAATATCGACTCATATTCTTTACTGGAATACTCTATGCTTCCTTATTAAATTAGAGATTTTTACCTTCCTTACACCTGCTTTGATTTTTTTCTCGAAGCAGTTTTTTTGATGTTTAAAAATCCCTTAAATTCTTTTCACTATAATTAAACGGATCTCAATAGTGTCGGAATAGGGTATACCCTAATCTGATGTCAGATCCTCCCCAACTTTTCTGTCAGAATAGGATCTATTTTTAAATATCCTGACAGTTTTTGTTCCAGGTCATAGAGTATTTCCTGACACTAATAAAATTTGAGAAGACTGCTTTTGTGTGATGATTGTTCAGTTTGGGCAAAATAGAAGGAATAGAATAGATTTCATTAAATAGGCAGAGATAGATTGAAACTAAAAAAGAGATTCTCAACGGCTTTTTCCCTAGCTTTTATCTTGGCAATTGTCCCTACTATTTTCGCAGTTGTCTGGTTATTTCAACAAGTTACTTATCCAAAAGTTGCTGCTTGTAGTGACAAGAAGATGCTGGTAAGCGACCAAGGTCATTTCCGTATCTGTTATCAGGGCGACCAGGCTGGCGCAGATGGGTATGCAAAAAAACTTGCTATCTATTTGGAAAAAAGTTGGGATTTTTATAAGGACTATGGATACCAAAGAATTGAGCAAACTTTGGGTGACAATGGAATGGTAGAGGTATGGATAGAAGATACCGGATATACTCCTATTAATGGTCTCGCTTTTCGTAACGGTCAAACTAATACTTATCGAGGATTAACCCAACCAAAACAGAAAGAACCTCATTTGCTCTTCAAACCTGGAATGAATCACAATGCGCTTCAACATTTTGCAGCACATGAATTTTTTCATCTGGTTCAATTCGAGTATGTGGGATTGATTACTCAAATGCTCTCATCGGGTCGATGGTTCATCGAAAGTGCTGCAGCACAAGTGTCAGAAGAGGTGTTTGACACCAGATATTATATAAATTTAGCCGGTGCTAACATTTATGCCGATCCTCTAAGTACGTCTTTGCAATACAAAGACGTACCTGATTATTATCGTGGTACTTTGCTATTTCGGTTTTTAAAAGAAAAATATAATCAGCCACAAGCTTTAATAGCAGCCTTTGAAAATCTCGGATTAGTAACTACTCATGAAGCCTTTCTTTATGACTACATTGACAAAATTGATTCTCGACTAAAACCAAACGAAGTCTTCCGAGATTTTTGGAAATGGAATTATTTTGTCGGCAATAATGTCCGATATGGTCATCCTTCCTACAGCGATGCTCAGTATCTTGCTCCAGCTCCTTTCCCAGAGAGCAATGAGCTATACGTTACTCTAGACAAGCAACAAGAAAACCAAGAAATTAACGGCTCCCTTGTGCGAAGTTCAGCCGTACTCTATCGTATCCAACCAGCAGATAACGAGCCTAAATCACTCATTTTAGAGCTTAATTCAGAGCCCAAATCAACTTGTACAGGTAGTTTTGCTGTTACTATTGACGACGAAAATGCTTTGATTAATGATTTAATCCCAGGTCATAAAATACGAGTAGATAGCTTTCAAAAAAATAAGATTAATTGGGTAGATTTAATTATAACTAATGGTTGTTTTGATCGATTGGACAATATGAAATATGGTTTTCGAGCAAAGATCTTGTCTCACCCATGAGCTTGTCAGGCAACTAAATTGTTTAAATTACCTAGCTATCGTAGTTAAAGATACAGATAAGAATTATATTTGGAAGAATGATATCAAGAAACTTTCGTTATATTCGTAACTTACATCGATAAACTTTCTGGGTATCATGTATATTAAGTACAATATCAATATTTTTTCTGAATATCATTTCATACAAAACCGCCTAAAAATGTTGTCTCGTAATAAGAGTCATCGAGCGAGAAACAGGTGGAAAAAAATGGGAAGTAAGTTGAACATGGCGTTAATTTTTGTCAAATTGAGCTACAGTGATTACACTTTATCTTCAACAGTGAAGGCTTAATTTATCTTTATATATCAATTTGGAAAATAGCTAAGATACATCCATCATGCTAGGAGTAATTTGCAAAAAGCCCCTAAAAAATATTTGTCTTATCTCAAAACTACAATGATCTTATTTGTCTGGTTTGAATCTTAGCCTTTTATCAAAAGTCCATTTTTAACCCGCTCGCAGTATATTAAATACCGTCACGATGGGTAAAATTTCCATCCATAACGGTTCCTAGTACTTTGACTTCGGAAAGCTCCTGGGGGTCAATTTCGAAGATATTGCGATCCAGAATAACAAGGTCAGCATATTTGCCAACTTCCAGACTGCCGAGCTTGTCCTCCATACGAGCCTGATAAGCACCACCCATAGTAGCAAGATAAATACATTCTTCTACTGTAATCGCTTCGCGTATAGGCGGTGTAATTTCGCTTGGGTTTTTGGGATCAGCCCAGTCAAGGTGTTGTGAGCCAAAAGAACTGATTCTCAATAATCGAG
>JASJDR010000090.1 GCA_030065615.1 Xenococcus sp. MO_188.B8
CCGCAGTAGGCTGAGAGTTTCTGACGAAATCTTACGAATTAGTTTCATTTAATATAGAGCACTCAGCCTATATATATTCCGCTATATATTCTAGGGATAATCTCTTGATGTTATCAAATTAATTTTGTCCACCTGCTTAATAAGCGGCAAGACGAAGAAAGTAACGGTATAGATTAATAAATATTTGTACCACGAAAAAAATTAAACCTAAAATAAGTAATCTGACAAACGATGCAATCAATAACTCCCATATTCCTTGTGTCTGTCCTAACTCATTGCCTGAATTCTGAGTTTTGCCATTATCATTGAACCCTAATTGATCCATTGTGTCCTTGATCTCAATTATTCTTTTTTCTGTCTGAGCCAAAAGTCCCAGGTTAATGACGAATGAATCATAGCTTTCCCAATGCTCGACTGTTCTAGGAGCTTCTTTTTGTAAGTAATCTAAGAGTTGGCTGCTATCATCGAATTTCGGTGGAGGTTCGTAAGGTATGGTACGTAAAATCTTGACACCAGTTCCTAATTCTTCTATTGCTAATATTAGAGTATTTTCATCGGGTGACGTAATTTTCCAATTACCAATAATTCGACCTACATTTAGTTCTTCGGGAGGATGTCGCCTGTACCAAGAATCAATGTCTTTACTGCGCTGCCAAATAGCTAATGATTTTTCGCCTGCCCCAGAAGTGTTGTTAACTAAGAGCCAATTATTATTATCTTTGATTACCTTAATAATTTTATTAGATAAAAAATCAAAATTTGGCAGATTGGTCTTATTGATTTCTGATTGAGTTTGAATATCTATTTGTTTGATATTCTGCCCACTATCTGTTTGTGCCAGTAGAAAATTTTGGTCGATGATTGATGTCTTAGGGTCAATTAAATCAATATTATTATTTGATAAATCTATCAAAAAAGCAGGCCATATATACTCCCTTTCTCTATCGCGGAGTTTTAAAATTAGGTTGTTATTACCAATATCTACATCGAAGGTACTGAAAAAAAAATTTCTCGATGATTGATCGTCTCCAACTATTCTGTTGAAATTCTCCCATTTTGAACTATCAGCTTCAGAATAAAAGATAATCCGACGATTAGTAAGATTAGCCTTAGTGATATCCCAGACAAAAATCTCAGCTTCCCGTAAACCCTTTTGAGTATTTATAGCTAAGATTCTATTCTCTAGCGGCACATATTGTTCTGCTTTGGGAAGCTCTATAGATTCACTCCATTGCCCTTCAGGACTTACCAAATCCCTTTCCCAGTGCATCATTTTTTGTTCATTATTCGAGCCAACAATTACCAGCTTATTGTTATCAGATAATATTTTGATAGTTTTGACTGTGATATTTTCTTCTGGTAGCTTCAACTCTATAGTTTTTTTTTCCTCTGTAGATATCAGCAAAAACTTACTATCTATACTATCAGATCTGTCAGAACACATTAGACCAAATAAATACCAATCTTTTGATATGTCCTGAAATATCTGTCTAGAACCACAATCTAGCTCAGGTTCTGGAATTACGATTTTAGACCAGTTAATGCCCATGTTGTCTGAAAAAAAGAGATTATTTTCATCAAAAAAACGTCCTTCTACAAATAAGCGATCTTCTTTGATAATTAGACGAGCAAATGGGCCTAAATTCTCGATCTCTTCTCCTGCTTGCCAACTATTTCCCCCATTTTCAGATTTCCAGACAAAATAGTTTCGATTGTTATTAACCAATGCTAAGACATCACCAGTTGGAGTAAATATAAAATCCTCCAAACTATTAGCTGAATTGATTGGTTCTGGTGTAACCTCTTCCCATTGCACTCCTAAACCCGTTAAATATTCTAGGACTTCATTTTTCTGATTGCTAAGAGTTTCATCGAGTTGTTTTTTAGTATCTTCGGCCTCTTTTAATCGCACTTTTAATTGATTCGAATAGTTATCAAGTAAAGATTTTTCTACGCTGTTTATGTTACCCAGTAAACCCCATACAACGAATCCTGCTGTACCTACTAGGAGTGTAATAATTATCAGAAAGATCCAAGAAGTTCGTCGTCCTTGTATTGCTCGTCGCCTTAAACTAATCTCTACTGCTTTAGGGCTTTTAAGGTGCAGTTCTTCTTCCGCTACAGTCAATATTTTTCCAAAAGCCTCTATTGCTTGTAGCAGTTTTTTGGTATCCATTTGTTATTTACTTATCAATTAGCTTCTTGCTGGCTGGAACCAAGCATTTTATTTCATGGTATTATAAGAATCTAGATAGTTTGACATCCCTGTAATCAAACTATACAGTATCTATCGATTGGATGCCGAGAATAATAGCGTGATCGCAGATCTGTAGTTTGGGTAGAGGTAAGGATACTGTTGGCGAGAGTAATCTTATATGAAATTAATAGAACTACAATAGGGAAAAATCTTTACTTTAGGGATTAGTAATACTCGATGCAAGATACTTTGTAACACATTCGCCAACAGTATCAGGTAAGAAACCCAACATCATCAAATGTCGAAACAAAATAACATCATTAAATTAATCGCTACATATCTATCATTCAATTCCCGTGATCGTTGCTTCTGCTAGTTGCCCTTTTGGTAGGTCGGTTATTTGCAAGTTGATGTCTAGTTTTGTTTGGGATTGAAGGAGGTTTGACCAGATATTGGTTGCACTATTGTTGAGTTTATTAATTGTTTCAGGTGTTGAATAACCAACTATCGTCAAGATTACGAGATAAAAAATATTTGGCAATTTGATTCAAATCTCTACTAGCAGATGGAGCAATAATAAAATTACTCATTATTAAGCCTCACGAGCTTTTTTAAATTGTTCTAATATCTCCGTAATAACGGTTTCACCATCAAGACTTTCTCCCCTTTCAATTTCTGCAATAGCGACATCAACCTTGTCACGAGTTTCTTTAACCCATTCGTCATATTCAGATTGTAGATTCCCAAAAACTTGAAACATGGTATCAACTACTTCTTCAGGAGAATTATACTTGCCACTAGCTACTTGCTCCTCAATAAACTTTTCCTGTTCTGGTTTTAATTGAATTGCCATTTTCTAATCCTCTTCTTTCCGACATAAATAATTTTAGTATGAAGTTAACTGCGATCGCCAGTCAAGAAATTGTGATCTCACTACGCAAAAGCAAAGCAAATAAAAAATAACCTAAAATAATAATTTTATGACCACTGGAATTTGAGTCTTAGGAGATCGTAAATAATCAGACATCTATCCAGAGTCCCGAGTAGCGATATATTTTGATGGAGTTTCACTTTTTCTTATATTCATTACTGCCCAATCAGTTGTTAGTTATATGTCAACTAATCTTAGCCTCTATTGATATTCGTGTAATATAGAGTTAAATAAATTTTAGTATTTTAAACTAGATCAAAGTAGAGGTTGCTCCGAAACAATAAATATCGTCAATAGTATCATCAATAACCATAGAATATTACCCGATAATACCTCAAATATCTTATACAATTTCTGAACTTCAAGTTAGTTAATAATATTGCAAATCTATAGTTTGGGTAGCGCGAAAGTTCGGTCTTGGGGATTTCCCCCATGAGCAACTTTCGTAAAAAGAGGCACCAAACCCAACATTATAAAACCTTGGAACAGAAAAATGTCATCGATTTAATCACTACAAAAATTAAAAACTCGCATCCAATAATTCAATCAATAATACATCTATTCATTACTTTTATTGGGTTTTACTCTGTGAACCCAAACTAAAGATATTCTCTATTATGCTCCGATAATCGTCCTAGTCATAACAGATACAATAACAATTGAATCAATGTTTCATTGATATTTCTTGCAATCTAATTTAATTTTTGGCTAATTTTGTTCCTTGAATTCCCTATTAATATTAAAATTATCTTAATCAAGTCAGTGCGCTCAGGAAAAAAGTCTGGCATGGGACAGAGGAATTCTAACTCCCCATATTGACATTGCTCCTGTCGAACTCGCGTTGAATAACATGGAGAGGCAGGCGACGTGAACGAGGACAAACAACAGCAGACTCAACCAACTACGCCATCTGATTCCCAGAATGAGAATATCCCAGAAGTGGGAGGGGGCTTTCCCGTATTGCAATACTGGGCTGAACATACATTGTCTCCAGAAGGCTTCAAACTCTGGAAAACCCTATTGCACAAAAGCGCTTGTCTATCCTGTGCCTGGGGAACTGGAGGTCAAAAAGGAGGCTTCACTGACGAAGAGGGAGAAAAACTTCAACGCTGCATGAAAAGTGTTGAAGCAATATCTGCCGAAATTCAACCACCAATTGGCACTAATTTCTTTGACCAGCAAAGTATCGAACAACTTCAGCAACTGACATCCCTTGAAGCAGATAGATTAGGTAGATGGAGTTTTCCGGTAATTTTAGCTTCAGGAAATACTCACTATCAAAAAATCAGTTGGGACGAAATTTATCAGCTCGCTGAAACAGCTTTCAAGACCAAACCAGAACGAGTAGCATCCTATAGTTCTGGTCGTTCTTCTAATGAAGCTGCTTTTTTGCTGCAACTAATGATGCGAGCCTTAGGTTCTAATAACCTTGCTGATTGTTCTGATCTCTGTCATGCTCCTTCAACTTTTGGGCTCAAGCAGATCTTCGGTAGTGGCACCTCAATGGTCAGTTTGAAAAGCTTGAAAGACACTGATTGTGTGGTGCTAGCAGGTTCTAACGCTGCCTATAATCATCCTCGCTTGATGAATGAATTGATTAAGATTAGAAACAAGGGTGGCAAGGTGATCGTTATCAATCCAGTTAAGGAAAAAGGGTTGGTTAAATTTGCTTCTCCTGCTTTTATTAAATCTTTGCTGACTGGCTCAGAAATTGCTTCTCTCTATCTGCAACCAATTCCTGGTAGCGATGTCGCCCTTTTTGTCGGAATTCAAAAATCTCTTATCGAACAGTCACAAATTGACCAGGCATTTTTACAGAACTACACCGAAAATTGGCCAGAGATTCTCGATCATATTCGCTCAACTTCTTGGTCAGCGATTACCCAAACTTGTGGAATTTCTCAACCAGAAATTGAAGCGGCGGCTCAGATGATTGCTTCAGCGCCTAAAGTTGTTTTTGCTTGGGCGATGGGAATCACACAACAGCAAAACGGTGTGGATAATGTCAGTAGTATTGCTAACACTGCTCTACTAACGGGAAATGTGGGACGTTTCGGTACTGGTTTAATGCCAGTGCGGGGACATTCTAATGTCCAAGGTTTTGGTTCGATGGGAGTCACAGTCAGGCTCAAGAAAGAAATTCAACAGTCTCTAGAAAAACTTTTAGATTGTCCTCTAAGTCGCGTACCAGGATACGATACTAACGCTTTAATCGAAGCAGCAGATGCGGGACAAGTAGATACTTTGATTTGTCTCGGTGGCAACTTATACGGAGCTAATCCCCATTCCCATAAAGTCAAGCGAGCTTTAGGTAAAATCAAGACAATTATATATCTAGCAACGAAACCTAACTTAGGACATTTTCATGGTTTAGCCCAACAACAAACGATTGTTATTCCAGTTCTTAATCGTTTTGAAAATCCTCATAAGACTACAGTAGAGTCTGGTAATAACTTTGTTCGTCTTAACGATGAAGGTCAAACCCACCTAAAAAATGCCGACTTGATTGCTGAAGTAGATTTTCTCACCGAACTAGCCCATCGCATTCATGGAGAAGATCCAATTAATTGGCGCAAACTTCAGGATACTAAGTATATACGACAGTTAATTGCCCAAACTATTCCTGGGTTTGAGAAGCTGGCTGACATTGATGAAACCAAAGAAGAATTCACTATTGGGGGACGAATTTTTAATCAACCGCAATTTCCTACCGACTCTGGGAAAGCAAAAATGTTTGTTACTCCATTGCCACAATTAACATTACCTCAACCTGAAGAGTTTGGAGTTGCTAATTACAGTCGGGGTCTAGTCCTAGCTTTAATGACAGGGCGGAGTTATGCTCAACATAATACGGTGGTTTATCAGGTTAATGATAAGTATCGGGGCATGTCTCATCGTCATTGCATTTTGATGAATCGTTGGGATGCTGAAAATGTTGGCTTACAAGAACATCAACGGGTAACAGTGAGAGGTAATGCCAGCCAATTAGACAATATCGAGATTATTTATGGTGCAATTCGTCCAGGATCTGCTTTAATGTTTTACCCTGAAGTTAATGTGATTTTTAATGCCCCCGTAGATTCTCGTTGTGGAACTCCAGCCTTTAAGCGAGTACCTGTGTTAGTTTATACAAACTCTTGATTTTTGATACTACTGTTTCTATAAGTCTTTTTAGTTAGAGAAGAAATAATAACCTCTATGACCATTTTTTGAATTCAAAATTCAAAATTCAAAGTTCAAAATTGACGAGCGACCCTGCTGCGGTTTCCGCAGCAAAGGAACGCGCGAGTTTGGCATCCTTTAGTTCTTCTTTTGCCCACGATTGCATTGAATGAATTCCTCTAGCTCTTTGATGACTAGAATACATTCATAGCAACCTTTTCCCTAGTTATGGGTAAGGCATAGCTTATCAGATATAATCTAAAAAACCAGAAGTGCCGTAGAATCTTCTAGCTTAAATTCTTCAGATAATAAGTCGATTTATTGACTAGAAAAATTAAGCGAAGGTTTCTTTTTTTGATGAGTATAAGCAATCAAAGCTGCTACTACATTAGTCAAAAAATTAGTAACACTTCTATGACGAGAATGTTCTATTTGAGATATATTTTTCAACTGGTCGTTGACGGTTTCTATTATTGAGCGCTTCCGTAATAAAATTTGATCAAGAAGATAATCACTTAAGACCTTGGATCTGTATTGCTTCTCGTGATCGCTCCAGAATAAACTACACCTCGTTTAGCATCAAGAGTAACAATTGAGCCTTCTCTGATAACCTTGGTTGCTTCCTTGAAACCAACAATGACAGGAATTCCTAAACGCAAACCCAGAATTGCGGCATGACTAGTAAGACTATCTTCTTCGGTAATGATGCCAGCTGCTTGACGAATGCTCTCAATAAATCCTGCATTAGTTGAAGGGGCAACTAAAATTTCTCCCGAATTAAAATCTTTAAGGCTACGAGGATTACTTGCTACTCTGGCGACACCACTGACCGATGTTTGACCAATTCCTGTGCCATTTCCTAGTACAGCTTGTACCAATTCTACTTTAATCAAGTCGGTAGAACCAGCAACCCCTTGCAACGTCCCAGCAGTCATCACTACTAAATCCCCCGCAGCTAACCAGTCTTTTTCTCGGGCAACATTAATTGCCGATTGGAAAGTTTGGGAAGTCGAAGGAAGATCGAGTACTAATAAGGGTTTGACTCCCCAGACGAGCTGTAGTCTACGAGAAACACTTACTTGGGGGGTAATGGCTAAAATTGGGGTTTTAGGACGGAATTTGGAGACATTACGCGCCGTAGAACCAGTTTTTGTTAGGGTCATAATAGCTGCAGCATCTAACTGTTCTGCGATTTGACCCACTGCAGCAGAGATCGCATTGGGAACCGACCATTTACTATGGGAATTACTATGAGAATCTGGGGGAATTCTAGTTTGTTCTTGTTCGATGCGTTTGGCAATTTGTGCCATAGTTTTTACTGCAGCAACGGGGTAATTGCCGACAGCAGTTTCATTGGATAACATGATGGCATCTGTCCCATCGAGGATCGCATTGGCCACATCTGAGACTTCGGCGCGAGTGGGGCGAGGATTATTCACCATACTATCAAGCATTTGAGTAGCAGTAATTACGGGAATTCCCAGTCTGTTACAGGTATTAATCAATCTTTTTTGGAGAATCGGGACTTCTTCGGCGGGTAATTCAACCCCTAAATCCCCCCTAGCTACCATAACGCCATCGCAAAGAGAGAGGACAGCTTCCATTTGTTCGATCGCTTCATGTTTTTCGATTTTCGCGATTACGGGAATAGATTTGCCTGCACTGGAGATTAATTCTTTGATTTCGAGAATATCTTGGGGATTGCGCACAAAACTAAGGGCAATCCAGTCTACTCCTTGATCGAGTCCGAACATCAAATCTTCGCGATCTTTTTCGGTTAAAGCTTTAACCGAGAGATAAACTCCAGGAAAATTCACCCCCTTATTACTAGAAAGAACTCCACCGACTACAACCCGACAATGGAGGTTTTGGTTGTCAGCATCGATTTTTTCTACTTGCATCTCGACTTTGCCATCATCAAGTAGAATGGTGGCATTTTCGGGGACTTCCTGGGCCAGACTTTTATAACTAACGTAACTGATAGTGTGATCGCATTCTACCTTACGACTAGTCAGAATAAAGGGATCTCCTTCTTGGAGGGAAATTGTGCCACAAGCAAATTTTCCGAGACGAATTTTCGGTCCTTGTAAATCTTGTAAGATTCCGACTGGTTGATTAAGTTCAAAAGCTGTTTGACGAATTAGGCGAATCGCCCTTTGATGATCATGCTGGGTACCGTGGGAAAAATTAATCCTCAAAGTGGTAGCACCTGCTTGTATTAACTTTTTCAAAACATCTGGCTTGAGGGTAGCTGGACCAACAGTTGCCACAATTTTTGTTCTACGAGGAGTTTCTAGCGATCGCATTAGTATTTTTTTAGATATCAGCACACAATCTGTGAAGGACAATTATACTGCAATACAAGGAACAATAAAGTAGTAACCGATAGTTAGTTTCTGAATAACTCTCAACCTCTAAAAAACAATTCAGTATAAATAAATTTTATGACTTTATTTACTCGTGAGGAAATTCTTCAGCAAATTGCCCAGGGCAAATCTTTTTACCAAGCTGAACTAAGTAAAATTAATCTAGAATCTGCCAATTTAGATCGAGCTCAGTTTCCAGAAGCCTATTTACGGGGTGCTAATCTTAGCCAGGCTTCTTGCCAAAAAACAGATTTTAGTACAGCTATTTTAAGATTTGCTCGGCTCTTAGATGCGAATTTAACTGGGGCTAAATTAACTAGAACAGAACTCAATAGTGCTTATTTACAGAGAACTAAGATTACCCAAGCAGAAGCGACGAAAGTTAAATTGTTTGGGGCTAATCTTGATTGCCTCGAAGCTGATTCGACAATTTTAGTTGAAGCAGATTTAAGGGATGTTGTGGGCAGCTCTGCTAACTTTCGTGGGGCTAATTTAGCAAAAGTTAATTTAAGCAATGCCCAGCTTGATCATGCCAATTTTAGTCATGCTATCCTGAGAAAAGCGATCGCAATTAAAGGAAATTTCCCCCATACTATTTGGCAACAAGCAAATTTAGAAAAAATTAATTTTAGCTACAGTCGTCTAGTAGAAGCTGATTTTAGAGAAGCTAGTTTAATTGATGGCAATTTTACTGGGGCTAATTTAACCTTGGTGAACTTTCAGGCAGCAGAATTGTTAGAAACAACCTTCAAAAACGCTAACTTAGAAAAAGTCGATCTCACCGATGCTTCTTTGTTAACCGCTGACTTAGAAGGAGCAACTTTAACTGAGGTAAATTTTACTCGCACAATTTTACAAGATGCAAACTTAGAAAATACTGTTTGGCACGAAGTTAACCTTGTTGATTGCAATGTTGATAATGCAGTTTTTACCAATGCAGAAGGCTTAACCAGTGAACAAAAGCAATGGCTAAGAAAAAATGGCGCCTTAAATGTTCCTAAATAATCATATCTCAACAAGATTTAGTATTAATTGAAGCTCTTGGCGTGGAGCAACAAACTTCTCATTAGGTTAAATGAAGATGTCAACGCCTTATCTAGTAAGTTTTTTAGCAATTATAAGTTTTATTACCCAACAAGTCTAATATATGGAAAATCAGAGTACTCCCGCCGTGAAGCAACGGACGGGATGTACGAGTTTCGCCGTAAGATGACGGAATAAGCCCCTCGGCTTCTCTGACTTCGTGAGCTATCAAACTGCTTTGAAACTCCAATATGATATTATAAACAGTTTACAGAAAGTAATTATAGATACCTATAGATTAATCAATTTAGTTAAAAATATGTCCGATAATTCTTCAGAATCATTTCCTCAACAAACTGAAAAAATAGTAGATGAGTCAGGAAGACTAAGCCGTGAAGCGACGGACGGGGCGTACGAGTTCCGTGGTAAGACGACAGAATCAGCCCCTCGGCTTCCTCTAACTTCATCAAGTTTAAACCATTCTCAAACGGAAAAAACTCTGGTTGCACCTGATGGGATTCAACCTTCTCAAACTCATTGGATTAAAAAAGACTCTTTAGAAGGAAAAACTATCGGAGACAATAATCGTTATCTATTGCAAACTTTACTGGGTCAAGGCGGAATGAGTAAAGTTTATCAAGCTTTAGATAATAAGTTTGAAGAAAAAGTAGTTGCAATTAAATTGATGACTATTTATTCTTATGCCAATTATAAGAATTTAATTAATAGATTTACAACAGAAATCAAAGTAATTTCAAGCCTTAAGCATCCCAACATCATACAAATTTTTGACTATGGCGTGACTCCAGAGAAATGGCCTTTTTCTGGTTCTCCATTCTATGTAATGGAATATTTTACCGGTGAAACTTTACAGGATAGATTAACCAAAAATACAACTCTATCTCTAGATTCTCTCTTCAACATTATGGGTCAAGTTTGTGCTGGACTAAAAGAAGCTCATCAAAAAGGTATTGTTCACCGAGATTTAAAGCCAGATAATATCTTTCTGGTTGCTGGTGGTGCTTTCGGTGAAATTGTGAAAATTATTGATTTTGGGATTGCCAAGAATATTGGTTCTGATGACCAAAATTATACTAAAACTCAACCCGGATCTTTTATCGGAACCTATCGCTATGCCTCCCCCGAACAGTGTCGAGGATTATCAAATATTGACCAGAGGAGTGATATTTATAGTTTGGGTATCATTCTATATGAAGCGATCTGTGGCAAAAATCCTTATGACTTAGACAAGGAATCAAGTCCTACTGAAGGAGATTGGATTGCTTGTCATATTAGAGTTCCTCCCAAACTATTATCAGAACAACCAGGATGTGAAAATATAAATAGCAAATTAGAAGATCTTGTGATGAAGTGTTTGGCTAAATCTCCTGATAATAGATTTCTCAATATAGAGGAACTGCAGGACGCTTTGGCAAATAGTTTTTCACGACAAAACTATAATACAGAACAAGATACAAAAACTAAGGACTATCTAGGAAAAAATAGTTATTGCGTTGAAACGAAGGATGAAGTTAAATTAACATCTAACCCAACAGTAAGAGAACCTGAAGAACAACCTACTCTTGCGGCACCAACAATAAGAGAAACTGAAGAACAAGTCACTCTTCCTGAATCAACAGTAAGAGAAACTGAAGAACAACTTACCCTTTCTGCACCCACAGTCCCAGAAACCAATAAAAAATCGATTTCTAATACACTAGAATTCGCAGAAACTGATGAAAAACTTGCTGTACCTCCAACTCGTTCTATATCATCTTCAAAAGTTAGAAAATCTTCTAAAAGATTTGGCGTGATAACTGGCATCGCTACTATTTTAATGATGGTTTTTGGAATAGGAGGATATTTATTGTTCGTTAATCAATCCGAAAAAATATCTCAAGATAAAAGAAAAATTATAGCAATAGTTCCAGAGTCTAATACTAATACTAATACTAATACTCAAAAATCTCTTGAAACAAATGATATGACTCCTCTCTTGGAAAGCCTTGAAACTCAATACCGACAAGAAAACTATGAAGACTGTTATCAATTAGCTATAAAATATCTTGAGCGAGATAATAGTGTAATTAACCAATGGGTCGGCAACTGTGGTTTAGAAGTAGCAAAAAGCAAAGCAAATACTAATAATTATCGTGATGCTATTACTATAGCTCAAACAATACCTAATACAATTCCTAAATATCAAGAAGTCAAAGATAATATTAACACTTGGACTGAGGAAGTTTTAGACTATGCTACTAAAATTTATAAAGAAGAAGGTAAACTAGAGGAAGCTATCAAAATTACTAATATTATTCGGGAAAATAACAACTTCAAAACTAAAATTGCCGATTTAATTTCTCAATGGCAACAAGAAGAAGAAAAGTATCAAGGTATAATCGAGCAGGCTCAAAGCTTATTAGATCAAGCACAATGGGATGCTGCCAAAAAAGAAGTGGAAAAAATACCTTCTGATTTTGCTTTCTTGAGACGAAAAGCCCAACCTATTTTGAATGAGGCCAATCAACAGATAAATCAAATTGCAGCAGCTGAACAACGCCGCTTAGAGGAAGAACAACGTCTGAGGGCAGAAGCCGAAGCTGAACAACGCCGCCTAGAAGAAGAGCAACGTCTCAAAGCCAAAGCTGAACAACGTCGCTTAGAGGAAGAACAACGCCTGCAGGAAGAAGCCGAAGCTGAACAACGTCGCTTAGAGGAAGAACAACGCCTGCAGGAAGAAGCAGCAGCTGAACAACGCCGCCTAGAAGAAGAACAACGTCTGAAGGAAGAAGCAGCAGCCGAACAACGCCGACTAGAAGAAGAACAACGCCTGAAGGAAGAAGCCGAAGCTGAACAACGTCGCTTAGAGGAAGAGCAGCGCCTGAAGGAAGAAGCCGAAGCTGAACAACGTCGCTTAGAAGAAGAGCAGCGGCTCAGAGCTGAAGCTCAAAAACGCCGCCTAGAAGAAGAGCAATTGTCAATCTTTAGTGTGAACGGAGAAGAAGTTCCAACCCATATACAGTCTATTATACGTGGCATAGCGGCTAGACAGGAGTTAAAACTAAGTAACTGTCAAGTAGCACCAGTACGTGTTATGGTCAATCAATTATATGGCTTTTGTGCTCATTCTAATTACAGGTACAATGCCGGTAAATACCACATTAACGTTCCAAATCTAGAATAAAAATAGAAAAATAGATGATTGATTTAGTATCTTCGGCACTGATAATAGCATTACAAATAGGACAAGCTCCTGAAAACCCTTCAGTACCAGGATGTCTATTTATAGATGGAATTGAGTACTGTCGAAAACAAGATCAACCTACAATTCAACAAGATCAAACTATCCCCCAACAAGATCAACCTACAATTCAACAAGATCAAACTATCCCCCAACAAGATCAACCTACAGTTCAACAAAATCAAACTATCCCCCAGCAGAATCAAACTATAATTCAACAAGATCAAACGACAGAGGTTACTACTCCCATATATAAACTAGACCCTGAAACCATGAAGGATCCACGATATGGGCAAGTGTTTTTCACATTCAATTCAGTTAAAACACAGAATGATTGTATTGAGTCATTGCTATTAGTAGTAGAGAATCTACCACAGCGAGGTGATACTACCTGTGCGGACACCGTAATCACTGCATTTGGCGATGAGTTCATCACTAACCCTACTGTACAAGAAAATATCTTTCGCATGACAGCACATTACACTAGAAGCGTGCTCAAACGCGAGTTCAAGCTCCCACTTGGATTAGAGCGCCGACTAACATCAGCCACTGGTTTGGTAGTAGAACAATAAAAATATTCTTTATAACTTAAAATACTTTTTATAATTTTAATATTGCTATGTTAAACAGGGTAAATAATTAGTACGGACAATATTAGGCAAGTTTAATCTTCTAACTTTTCTTCTTTTTCGTTTTTTTTAAAGCCCAGTTACGAGTCAAAATAGTGCGGGGATGAATAGTTTTTTGGCTATTAATTAAATGTTTTAAAGCATAATCACTAGTTTGCCAGGTACATTTATATAAATTTTGGGTAGCAATATTTCTTAAGGCTTCTAATTCTGGTTTATTACCACGATTTGGCTCGATCGCATCGGCAATGAAAACAATACAACTTAATTTACTCATCTGGGGATTACCTAAAGTATGATTTGCGATCGCCTCTAAAATTTCGGGATCTGCGATCGCAAATTCTTTTTGGGCGACGATGGCGCTAATATCTGCATGGATTAAATGAGGATTATTTTTACAGATAGGATCGATCGCGATCTTATTTTTTTTGGCTATTCGTAATAATTTTTTGGGCGGGAAAAATTTAGCTAAATCATGCAATAAACCAGCCTTTCCCGCTTGGATCGGATCTATTTGATGGCAGGAAGCTAAATCAATACAAGTTTGTTCGACTCCTAAGATATGTTGTAAACGATGGTCAGAGACGTTTTCCTGTAACCATTTGAGCACAAGATCTCGCCAAGATTTATGATTGTTCATCCTCAAGTACAAATTACTGTAGTGAGCTCGCTAAAAAAAACTAAAAGCTTTTATGAAGCGCACTTTCTAACACTTAAGATAAAAGTTTTCCTTATTTATTCAAGGTTAACTTAATAATTATTGAAGTTTTAGCAAGATCCGTAAAATCACTTATATAAATCAAAGTAGACAAACTTATCAGCAATCAAAATGTCAGTAATCAAAATAAACAGGATTAGTTGGCGTCGGTTTTTGGGAGTTTCCCTAGCAGGTATCCTATTGTTTGTTACTGCTTGCACCTCGGCACCTCCTTCTCGCTTCGATCAAGCTCAACAGGAAAGCACTTCTAGAGGTGCTACCTCGGTAGTTAGAGAATCGGAATCTGGTGGCAGCTTTAATAGTTATTTCCCTAAATCTGGTGATGGCTATCAACGAGTTTTTAGCCAAGAAAAGAAAGGTTTTGCCGAAGCTAAATTGAAAAAAGACGGTAAAGAAGTTGCTGTCATGGCAATTTCCGATACTCTCAACAATCCGACTGCCCGGAAAAAATTCCAAAATAGTACCGATGAGATCAATGGCTATCCCGCAATAAGTCAAGGAAAATCTGCCACTGCCGTGTTAATTGACGATCGCTTCCAGGTGAAAGTCTTATCTCGCAATAGCTCTTTTACAGAAAGCGATCGCGTTGATTGGTTGCAAAAATTCGATCTAAGTGGTTTAGCTCGTATCAAGTAACGATCTGTACCAATCACTATCACCCACCACAAATTTAAGAGGAAACAATTATGGGCAAACCGATTCAAAAATTAGTTGATGAGTTACCGACCAGCAATATGACCACGCTCATGTTGCGATCGCTAGATTTTGTAGTTCCTGGAGAATGGGAAAATCTCGTTGGCTTTGAAAATACTATTCGCACGGTTACTGGAGAATCTGATGAAGATCTGATCCAACAGATCGGCGAGCGGGCAATTTGGCTTTACAATGATAAATCTCAAGGTTATCAAACAGCCATGTGGCTCTATCAGACCGTTGATAATGCCGATAGTGTTTTAGGGGCGGCTGCTTTAGCTAATAAAGTAGGCAATAAAATTCCTTTGCTAGGGGGATTTTTGACGAAAGTTACCCCCAATCCTGATAAAGCTCAGTCCATAGATTTATGCATTAAGTTAGTAGTCGAGTTACTAGCTTTTTGCCAGATTAACGGGATTCCTGGAGATAGTATTGGAGATTTTGTTGGTTCTTTAGCTGATTATGGAGGAGAATCTCTGATGCGGATGGCGGCTTTGATCTGTGTTGATGGTTTAATACCCCTCGGTCCCGATTTTCTGCTGAAAATACAGTCTACTATCAGTAATCTGTCTTCTCAGGATTTAGATTCTAATCAAGCTTTTTCTCAGTTAAAGGAATTTATTCCTGGGGGAAGTTCTAGTGAGCAACTGGGCTTTATTGGCGATAGTTTTGATGCTGTCAAAGGTTGGATGGATAATTTTGTTGGCGATCACGATCTTTCTCCAGAGAAGATTATGGATAATTTACAAGGTTTTTTAGAATTCTCTGACGATAAACTCGATTATGTAGCTGCATTTCTCGATATGACTACCAACTATTACGAACATACAGGTACCCAAACCATTGCGGCAAGGTTAATTGAACGAGCTATGGCTGAAATTTAGGTTGCAAAAAAAATTTGTAGGGACGTAGCATCTACGTTCCTATGCCGCAAGCTAAAGAAGACTCCAATACAGGGTTAGTTTGTCGGCGAGATATATTTTAATTTTGGTCATCAGTAAATATTGCAGATATTGCTGAGTAACTTAACAAAAGTCGGATTTTTTTTCTCAAGCGATCGTCAATAAATTCTATCTGATTCAATTGTACCGAGTTTAGTTTGAAGTAATTTTTATTCTGCTTCATCTAGATTGAGATATATATCGATAAATCCTGAGATTATAGCACTACGTAATTTGGTTAGGACATTGGTAAACGCCCCAGCCCATGATTAGTAAACTTTTGACTTCTCTTGGTGCGCGACGCGAAGCTAGTCCTTTAGGGCGTTCCTTGGCGGATTAAAAATCCGCAGGGTCGCACCGCTTTTGACTTTTGACTTGCGCGTAGCGCCATAACTGCATTTTAGCTGGATCTAATTTTAGGCTAACTAACAACCGTAGACATTGTGCCTTAACTCTAGGACGATCTTCTGGGGCAATCTGCATTTTTGCCATGAGTGCTGAAGCTATGGGATTGCGCTGATTAAGAAAATCTCGCCAATTCAGTCGATTGAGCTGCAATATTCGATAGTTAAATTCTAAAACTTTGAAATCGGGAAATTCCACTTGATAACTAGTTTCTGTTGCTTTGAGGGGTCGGTCATAGGAAAATACAACTACTGGATAAATGGGCAGATTATATTTCTCATGGAGACGGGAAAAATAACGAAACATTCGCTGATTAAAGTTGGCTTGATTGTAGGATTGATTTTCAACATGAATCAGGAAATAAGAAGAACGGCTCTGAAATTTTGCCTGTACTAGTAAATCTGCTTCGTAACGTTCCCCAACCGTAACATCAGTGAAAATTTCTTTGTCCAGAAAAGTTATCGAATCTGGTTCGAGATAAGTCATTACTTCGGGAAAACATTTATTGTTTCAATTACTCACAAGTTAAATATGAGACTTGTTGCGAATTAAGTCAAAAAAACGGGTAGAACCCTTGTCAATCAAGGCATCCAGCTATTTCTCAACCGAAATCGCTAAAACTCTTATCTGGTAAGCTTTTCAGCCGTTGTAAATTTTATTACGCAACAAGTCTATGATATGGTCAAATTAATTTCTTAATCGCGTAATAAGATTTCTGTGATGGGACAAACTCTTGCTGGACGCTATCGTATTTTGAGTAAACTAGGAAAAGGTGCTTTTGGTCAGACTTATCTGGCAGAGGATACGCAACTACCAGATAATAAACCTTGTGTAGTGAAACATCTCAAGCCGCAACTTACGGATGAATTGACTTTGCAAGCAGCTCAGAAGTTATTTCCTAGAGAAGCTGAGGTTTTAAATAAGTTGGGGGAAGAACATCGACAAATTCCTCGGCTGTTGGCTCATTTTGAGGAGAATGGGGAATTTTATTTAGTTCAGGAATTTATTGAGGGCAAGGATCTCAGTCAAGAAATTTTCGCAGACAAGAAGTTACCAGAGGCTGAAGTGATTGAGATTTTAGATGAAGTATTAGATATTTTGGCTTTTGTGCATCAGCAAAATGCGATTCATCGAGATATCAAACCTTCCAATATTATGCGGCGAGATAAAGATAAGAAGTTGGTTTTAATTGATTTTGGTGCGGTTAAAGAACTTACGACTCAGATAGTTGATCATAAAGGTTTAACTACTGTTACAGTCGCGATTGGTACTCCTGGTTATATGCCTAGTGAACAAAGTCAGTCTCGACCGAAATTTGCTAGTGATCTTTATTCGTTGGGGATGATGGCGATTTTTGCTCTGACGGGAATTGAGCCTAAGAATATCAGAAAGAATCCGCAGACGGAGGAGATTATTTGGCGGGATGAAACTCCGGTTAGTGATAATTTGGGAGATTTTATCGATCGCCTGGTTAAGTATAATTTCCGCGATCGCTTTCCTTCGGCAGTTGAGGCAAAGGCCGCTTTACAAGGGATTATCAAAATTCCTTCTACTTTTTTCCCAGAACCGATACAGAAACCTAAGAAGTCAGGATTTTTTGGTGTTAAAAAGATTGTTACCGCGATCGCTTTATTGTTAACTATTGGTGGTGGTTATTTTTATGTTAGAAAGTTGCAAGAGCCTTCGGGTTTATTGTTGACTTATGAAAATATCGATTATGGGATTGAGGTGGATTATCCTGATAATTGGATTTTGGAAAAGGTTGAAGATCCTTTTGGGACTGTAGTAAGGTTTTTTCCTGAGAATGGTCAAGGAGAAACTGAGCCTATTTTGGTAACTATTGAAGTGGAAAATATCGGGTCTAATGTTTATCTTGATGAGTATACGACTTCGACTATTACTAAAATTACTAAATATTTACCTGAGGCAAAGATTATTAGTTCTCAGCCGATTACTTTGGGAAAAAATTCTGCTCATCGGGTGATTTATACGGGGAAAAATCGTGGAATTAATTTTACTAGTAAGTATTTACAGATTTGGTTATTGGAGGAGAATAGGGCTTATATTATGACTTATGTTGCTCCAGAGGATAGGTATCAAGATTTTGTGGGAACTGTAGAAAAAATGATAATTCCTTCTTGGAAAGTTGGGGAAGTTTTTAATTAAAAAAAGCGTAATTAATTATCCTTTTCATAAAAGAAAGTCAGATTTCAATCAGGTCTGTGGTTATCTCGTCAATAAATATAAAATTAAAACTAAAAATTATACTCACTCTCTTAAATAATAATTCTATGATAAAGGGTCTAAATCCCTTAAATCTAATGGTATTATATTATCTTTATCTGGAAGTCTAATTTCAAAATGCAGATGAGGTCCTGTACTATAGCCAGTACTACCCATCTCTGCAATTTGTTGTCCTTGTTCGACTTTCTGACCCTTACGCACGAGAATTTTACTATTGTGAGCATAAAAAGTAATAGTATCATTAAAATGCTTTAATTTAACCACATTTCCATAACCACCTGAATTCCAGCCCGCAAAAATAACTTCTCCTGAAGCTGCTGCCATAATTGGAGTGCCAATGGGAGCTGCAATGTCAATACCCTTGTGCAATCTTCCCCAACGCCAACCATAACCAGAGATGATAGTTCCTCTAGCTGGCAGTATATAATCATTTAAAATTGATGTATTGTCATTGCCTGAAACAACCTTAATATATTGTTTTAGTATGTTGATATTAGAATTGTTAGTGTCATTGTAAAGAGTTAGTAGTTGATTTTCTGGGGCATTGTCGAGATTAATATTCTGTTTAAGAGCTAATAGCTGATTTTCTGAAGTATTATCTATTGCGATACTAAGTTCTTCTTTTGACCTCAAAAATAAATTAATAGGTATTCCCCTACTAATATCTCTTCCTGATTTTAATTCTCTTTTTCCTTCTCCATTAATACCAATCAAAAGACCATTTTCATCTAGCACTGCACCGCCACTACTCCCGGGAAGAGTCTGATTCGTGTAAATTAAGGCATAACCTTTTTCTGGTTGTGGATTTTGTAAAATTTCCTGCCTAATACTTCTAATTTCACCAGAAATAATATCGATATCTGTTGTTTCTCCAGGAAAGCCAGCCACATAAATTTTTTGTAGAGCATTGATCCTGTCAGAATCTCCTATAGTAGCTATTTGATAACTTTGCTCACTCTCAAACTGAACAATTGCTAGATCAAAACCTGGAATTTCTTGTCTACTAATAACCTGATGTTTTATTCCATCATTAGTGCGTATTTCATAATCAATATCAATAGGAACCACATGTTGATTGGTTACTACAGAATAGACATTCTCTTCCTTTTCAAAAATCACTCCAGAACCATTGCCATATCCTGTAACCTTAACAGTGATATTTCTAGCAATATTATTAATTTTAGCAATATCTTGAGCAATAACCATTTGCGGTTGCACTATTACCAAAGTAGTTATGAGAGCAGTAGGAAATCGATAGGGAAACATTTGCAGTACTTCGGATAATAAGAAACGTCATAATTTTAGAGGATTATCATAAAATAGTAGCCAGAGAATCAATTCTCTATCTGATAAGCAAAGTTCTCATCTAGGAATAACTCGTCAATTATCTCCATCATCTAGATACATAAGGCTGTACTTAGAAAGTTAAACTACTCTCTTTCGCGTAGTAAACCTTCAATATCAAAATACACAGTTCCATTTACTTCAGAAATTAACTCATCCGCTTCCTCTCCATCACTCAGAGAAATTGAACCAGAAGTTGCCCAAATTCTGCGATCAATAATCCTCTTAAACGCGATATTCGGATCACTTCCATATTTAAGAGTAATCAATAATCCATCGATTAAACAAGAACCACCCTTATATCCAGCCACACAAATCACAGGATTATTACCCATCATGGCTGCTCTCATATATTTCAAAGTGCCATTACTCTGAAACTTATTAAATCTTGCAGTAACTTGCCGACATCTCTGAGCAGGAGTATAAGGAGGCGGAAAAGATTGATCGATCCATCTAATCATGGGAAGTTCTCCCCAATGAGTGCGCACTATAGTAGCTCTCTGTTCTTCATCACAGAAAAACCTTTGCTCACTGTAACTCGAATCACTCCAAAATGAGATTGCACCCAAGGCAATTCCCAATCCTAAAAGAGTTTTTGTAACAATATTTATTTTCATCAGCTTAATTTAAAAGCAAATAATCCTAAAGATCTTCCCTGATCATTAGGATATCGCTAAAGCTATTAAAACTGCAGATATACTATTGCAATAGTTTACAAACCAACATCAGAGATTAAGGCGGCGACACAGGGTTTAGAAGTACTTAATTACAACTTAATACCCAAGACTTGAGTATGGGCACCTCTAGCCTGAGTAACACCGATAGTTCTTTCTGAAGCCTCAATCATCGGACGACGTAAACTAACAACAATAAATTGAGCTTCTTGGGCTTGCTTCTTAACCATTCTCGATAACTTTTCCACATTGGCACCGTCAAGAAACATGTCTACTTCATCAAAAGCATAGAAGGGAGAAGGACGATATTTTTGTAAGGAGAAAATAAAACTTAAAGCGGTTAAAGATTTCTCTCCTCCAGACATGGAACTTAATCTTTGTACAGGTTTTCCTTTGGGATGAGCAACTAATAATAAACCACCATTGAAAGGATCGTCTGGATCTTCTAATTGTAAATGTCCATCCCCATCAGATAGTTCAGCAAAAATAGTTTGAAAATTTTTATCTACAGCA
The DNA here is from genome assembly GCA_030065615.1 of Xenococcus sp. MO_188.B8. Classification (GTDB taxonomy): domain Bacteria; phylum Cyanobacteriota; class Cyanobacteriia; order Cyanobacteriales; family Xenococcaceae; genus Xenococcus. The sequence goes on from JASJDR010000090.1 coordinate 21,082, forward strand.
TCATAAGCTTCTTTAAAGGCACGAAAACGCAGGGTAGTAAATTTCTCAACTCTGAGTAATAATTCGGTTCTTTCTGCTGCGATGGTGTTTAATTTTTCTGATAATTCTTGTAGTCTAGCTTCGGTTTTTTCATATTCTTCTAACGCCAGCATATTGACTGGCTCCATTGCTTCTAGTCTTTTTTCTCCATTACGAATTTGTTTTTGTAATTGTTCTAGTTTTTCTTGCAAGATAGCATGGGTAATTTGTGGTAGTTCTTCACCATCTTTGAGGTTAAAGAGTTTTTGATATAGTTGATTCCAAATTAATTCTTTCTCTTCTACTGGACTCGTTTCTATTTCTTCTACAACAGAACTAGGAGAATCTTCTTCATTATTATTGACTGTTTCAGGAGAATTACTATTTTCTGGATCTATATTTTCATCAAGAAGTAAATTGAATTCTGTGTTCAAATGGGATTCGTCATTACCCATTAATTCATGTTCTCTTTCGGTGATTTGTTGTTGTAAATTTATGAGTGTATTATTTCTTTCTTCCTGAGTAGTTTGTAATTTTTCTCTTTGCCAAGATTTTTGTTGCTGTTGAGTTTGTAAGTTTTTAAGTTCATTCTCTACACGATCGCGTTCTTGTTTAGTTTCTCCTAGTTGCTGGTTTAATTGTTGTAATTGCGTTTCAGATTCAGTTATGGTTGTTACTAATTCTTCGAGTTCATTGCTAATTGTTGATTGTTGATTGTTAATTGTTGATTGTTCTGCTTGTAACTCTACTATCTGTTGTTGAGCTTCTAGGGTTTTTTCACTCAGGCGCTGTTCTTGATTGATTAGATCTTTGAGTTGATTTTCCGCTTGACGGAATTGCTCTTCTTTAGTTTGAAGATCTTGTTCTTGAGCTTTGATCGCTGTTTGAACTTGCTGCCATTCGCTTTGATCGTGAGACTCTTCTAATTCATTAAGTCGCTGTTGGAGTTGTTGTAATTGAGTTTCTTGTCCAGGAATTGTATCGGATAATAATTGCGATCGCGACTGGATATTATCTCGTTCTTGATGATGATTAGCTACTTGTTGTGTAAGCTGTTCCTGTTGTGAGGTTAATTGTTTAATCTCTTTTTCTAATTGTTGTAAAACTAACTGCTTCTCGCGATGAAATTGCTTAGCTTCGGTTAAACTTTCGGTTAATTTCTTGATTTGATTTGATTGTTGGGAGATTCGCAGGTCGTTATTGGATAAGATAGATTCTATTTCTGACAATCTTGCTTTAAGCGCATCGGCTTCGCGAGATTCATTAGTTGTTACCTTGCCAAAACGCAAACTAGAACGAGAAGAACTACTTCCTCCAGTCATAGCTCCACTTATTTCCAAGATTTCCCCTTCTAAAGTAACAATACGGTGTTTTCCTAGCAAAGAACGGGCATTATCTAAGGTATCAAAGACGACTGTGTGACCAAAAACATAAGCAAAAATATTGCGGTATTGAGAATCACATCTTACTAAATTAACGGCTAAATCGATAAAGCCACGACCAAAGCGCATTGTTGCCATATTAGCTTGAGGCGGAGCTTTAATCTTATTAAGAGGTAAAAAGGTTGCTCTTCCTGCCCTTTGTCTTTTTAATAATTCAATACCTTCTGCCCCAACGCGATCGCTTTCTACGACAATATATCCCAGTCTACCGCCCGCAGCAGTTTCTAATGCTAGTTGATATCGCTTTTCGACTTGTCCTAATTGCACAACTAAACCATGTACTCCTGGTAAATTGGCATTGAGAATTATTTTACTAGCATAAGTTCCTTGGGCTTCCTGTTGAGCAGTTTTGGTTGCTTCTAATTTATCTAATTCTCGTTGTTTATTTCTTTGCTCAACTAGCAGTCTTTGTTGAGTTTCCCGTTGTAAATTACGATCGCTTTCTAAAGTAGCTAACTGTTCCGCGATCGCTTGAATATTTGACTCAGCATCAATAACTTCTTTAGCTAAAGATTCTTGAGTTGCTCGTTTATTATTTAAATCTGTTTCAATATTAGATAAGAATTCAGTCTCCTCTTTGATTTTTATTTCTAATTGGGACAATCTTTCGGTAATCGTTGCTTGTTCTGTTCGTTGAGGATTCAAATTATTTTGCAGCGCCGAAATTTCCCGCGTGAGACTTGCTTGCTCTTGAACCCAGGCTTCACTTGCTGCCGCGATCGCATCGGCATTTTCTCGCCTTTCTTTTAAGAGATTTTTTGCTTGCTGATACTGTTGAGATAACTGGGGAACGGTTTCTCTCTCTAAAAGATTTTTGTTGTTAGTTAACTCTCCTAATTCCTGTTGATATTGCTGCAGATTTTGTTGCGTTTTCTCTAATAATAATGCTTTCTGTTTGGCTGTCGTGGTTAACTCTTCTTGTCGTTGTTGTAATTGATGGCGTTTGGCTTTTTGGGTTGCCAATTCCGAAGCAACTGATAATTGTTGATCCTCTCCTAATGCCTTTACCTGGGAGTTTAACTCTGAGAGGTTTTTAGCGTTTTCTGTAATATTGCGATCGAGACTATCAAGTATTTCCGTCAAGGAAGCAATTTTGTTATTTCCTTCGGTAATAGCAGTCTGTAACTCATCTCGCTTTTGAACCAGACTCCGCCAAAATAAAATAATTTCTTGTTGTTTCTTTTCTTGTACTTGTTGTTTCAGCTTGCGATATTTCTCCGCTTTTACTCGATCAGCAGCTAAACGATCTCTAGTACTAATTAGTTCTTGCTCAATAATATGATGATGTTCTTCTCTTTCCCTAACTTTATCCAGAGTCTTCCTAGTTTGTTCAATTTTGCGATCAAAAGCTGCTACTCCCGCTAATTCGTCAATAATCTCTCTTCTTTCCCGCGAATTCATACTAATAATCCGCGTCACATCTCCTTGTAGCACAACATTATAGCCTTCAGGATAAATCCGCAACTTCTCTAACTGTTCATGAATCTCAGTCGCAGTACAAACTACCCCATCACTATAGAAAGTCGAAGAATAACTCCCCTTCTTACTAATTCGTAATCTTCGAGTAACAGTCCATTCCTTTTTTTTCTCTCCCTTATCACCCTCATCTTCCCCATCTTTTTCAATCTGAGACTTCCCTTCTACAAGATTAATCCTCAACAATTTGCGATTACTTTCTTCCCCATCTCCCAAAGCTTCCCCTGCTCCCGAAGCTTCCCCATCTCCCGAAGTTCCTTCTGCTTCCAAAGCCTCCTCATTGTCTCCAAACCCTTCCCAGTCAGATAGATCAAAAGTAACTGAAACCACGGCTTCTGCTGCTTTCCCATTGGCATTCTGTTTATGGTTGACAAGATCGGGCAGGCGATCAGCACGCATTCCCTTAGAACTAGCTAAACCAAGACAAAATAGTAGTGCATCTAAGATATTTGACTTTCCCGAACCATTAGGCCCTGATACTACCGTAAAACCTGGTAGTATGGGAATTTTTGTCGTTCCACCAAAGGATTTAAAGTGAGTTAATTCAACGCGCTTGATATGAACCATAAATAAATTCAGGATTCGGAAGTCTGGAATTCTATAGCAGGATACAGAAGGCAGAAGTTAATGTTTATCAAGATCAATATCTGTGACATTACCAAAGTATTTTAGTATAAATGTATTATATCTTAGATAAAAATAACCATCTTAAAAGTCCTTTGTTACATATTTGTTGAGGTTATTGGGGAAAATAGTTGCGTTTTTTAACAGTTATCAATATTTCGCTATAATTACGATCGCGCAGCGCCTACCGAAGGTCTCGCTAATACTAATAAATACGATCACTTTAGTTGCGACTGAGCTTCACTAATCCTTGCGTCAATTGCCAGGAAGCTTGATTCAAAATAATAACTGTTTTGTCTGCTGAGTAAGGTCTTTATAAGAATTTAAATATCTTTCCACTGTAGATTAGCTAGTATTTAAGTGTGGGTAGTAAAGAATTTGAATAACAAAGATTTTCTAATTAATTGATTTCTATTGCTTTTTCAAGTTTTTCTGAATATCCAGAGCTCAAATTAATTTTGTCTAAATAGTGATAGATGGCTTAGGCAGGAGGTTTTATGGGCAAAGAGAGAAAATCACTTAATTTGGATTAAGATCCGTCGGGAATGTGAATTAGGAGATGAAAAAAATTGACCGCCTCCCAGTGACGCTCCGAATTCAAAATTCAAAATAGATGAAAGTTTTGTTGTCAAAAGTGAACTAGCTTAGTAAAAAATCGCTTCAAGAAACCTGGCTAGTAAAAATGTACTGCCAGAAATAACTATGATTTTAATATTTGGGAGAAGAAATCATGCTGAAAACAAAAGAACGCTTGGATTCTATGTATATGAAAGCAGGCGGAGATTCTCTATACATGAAAGAACGCTTTGGCTCCTGGCAAATTGGAACCGATCCTCATAAAGGAAAAGTAGAGTTTAAGCTCTTTTTCCCCGACATAAGCAGAGATCCTAGCCAATATAATCTGGATGATTGGAAGTATAAAAAACTGGATAAAAACGGCAAGGAAATAGATGTTGTTGAACCTAAGCCTCCTAACTATGGCAAGACCAACATTGCTTCGATTCAAGTTATTGGAGATTTTCAATCAAGTCCATGGGATAAAGCCACTGCTCCCGCTATGACTAAAAGTAGTCATGCGAAAGGAACTCTTTGGACTTACCGTACTCCTCTAGACTTACCTGCTGGGTTTTACGAGTATAAATACTTTGTTACATACAATGATGGAGAACAACGTTATATAAGCGATCCTTGTGCTAGATATGGCGGTAGTAAAGATCTCAACTCGGCTTTCGTGATTGGTGGCAGTTTTTCGACAGTCACTCCCATAGTAGGAGGTAGAAAGAATCTCCGAGATCTAGTAGTTTACGAACTGATGATTGACGATTTCACAGATGAGTTTCGGGGTGTCAAAGCACCGCTGGATGCTGTTACTGAGAAGTTGGATTATCTGCAAAAAGAATTAGGTATTAATGCAATTGCCTTCATGCCCTGGACTGCATGGCCTGGCGAAGGCTATAACTGGGGATACGAGCCATTTCAATATTTCTCTGTAGAGTATCGCTACGCCAACGATCTCAATAAACCAGAAGAAAAGCTGTCCTACCTCAAGAATTTAATCTCAGAATGCCATAAAAGAGGGATTCACGTCATTATGGATGGGGTCTTTAATCACGTAACTGGCAACAAAGAGTTCCCCTACCGTCGGCTTTACCAGAATCCCAAAGCCTCCCCCTATGTTGGTCCTTTTGGCGGGGTATTTCCTGGACTAACAGACTTAGACTTCCATAATGGCTGTACCCAAGAATATGTTCGTGATGTCTGTCTCTATTGGATTGATGAATTTTCTATTGATGGAATTCGGTTTGATAATACAACCAACTTCTTTATCTGGGAAGATTTTGCCAAAAATAAACCTAATCCCAAGGGTTTGCCTAAACTAATCCAGGACATTCGCGATCATGTTAGTGACCCGAATTTTTCCTTAACTCTAGAACATTTAAGTTTGGATGCGGCTAAAGTTGCTAATGTTGTGGAAGCTGATAGCTATTGGAATAATGCCTTTTATGAATGCGCCTTTGAATATTTATGGCATAACCGCATTAGCCCTAAAATTATGAATGCTTTGAACAATCATAAAGGATCAAAAGAAGAGAATGTAGCTACAACCTATTTATCTAACCACGATCATTCCCATGTCACTTGGCAAGCTGGAGCTCGCAAGAATGAAGGTTCAAAGAAATGGTATCGTACTCAACCTTATGCGATTGCGCTATTAACTGCTCCAGGAACACCAATGATTCAAAATGGTCAGGAATTTGCCGAAGATTATTGGATTATGGAAGACGATGAAGGTAGTAGCCGTCGCGTACAACCTCGTCCTTTAAGATGGGATTACCCTTACGATAAGTTTGGTCGGGAGCTACTATCGCGATACAAAAAGCTGATTGAAATTCGCTTGAAATATCCTGGACTGCGCTCTAATAATTTCTATCCTGAAAATTGGGAAGAGGGGCAAACTAAATTTAATTCTGAAGGCTATGGAGTTGATGTTGATTCAGGAATTGTTATCTATCATCGTTGGGGTGACAATGGTAGCGGAATTTTGCAAAGGTTTATTATTGTTCTGAATTTCTCGTCTAGCAATAGATCGGTTAGTGTTCCGTTTCCAGAAAATGGCGTTTGGGAAGACTTGATCAGTAATTGGAAACCAACAGTTAAGAACAATCGCCTCAACTTTGAAGTTGGCTCTAACTGGGGTCACGTTTTCTTCAGGGAAGATTAGAGCAACCCCTACAGTAGGGTAGGGCTGTTTCAAGTTCAAGAAAAACGTTGTTAGAGCTTATTAGAAAGAGGAGAATAGGAAAGAGAGTAATATAGAAACCAATTTATCTAAAAATAACTTAATTCAGAGTTTCAAAACTCGACGATTGTCATCATTAAATTAACTGGAACTATTACAATTTCGTTGAGTTACCAACAAGATATACGGACAAATTTAGTCAAAATAGAGCGTATAGGTTGAAAAATTATCCCCTGCTCCCTGCTCCCTGCTCCCTGCTCCCCTAACTTCTTACTCTAGAATGAAACAGCCCTGCCTTCTAGGGGGGAGAAAATTCGCCTAGGTTACAAATTCTGCCACAAAAGGAGAATTAGGATGTTTATAAACTGTTTCTGGTGTTCCTATTTGTTCCAGTTTGCCCTGACACATAACGGCAATTTGATCGGAAATTGCCAAGGCTTCTTCGCGATCAAACTAGGATAACTGTAATTTTAAACTTCCTAATTTACGATACGTAACGGAAGTATACGGAAGTATATTGAATTTGAATGAAGTGTCAATAAAAAATTTACTAATTTTTTATTGAAAAATTGTACCAATTAGCTAGAGATACTGCTAAAGTATAAATTAATTGAGTTTTATTGAAAATAAAATTCAACAAGTCACCAAAAGTGATAATCAAAAGTGGGCATATTCATTGATGTAAGCCTGGGGAATATATAAATTTTTAATTATGAGTGCTGGTAAAAAATCACAAAATGTAAAGGTAAAATGGTCGGAGCGTTGGCAAGTATATCATCGCCTTAAAGCTTTAGAAATAGAATGTTCCTGCCGCATGAATGAACCTTTACAGGCAGCCCCAAAGAGTCCTCAGGAAGCGATTCAATTATGGAGTATTGTTAAGCAAGTTACGAGTAACCGTCAGGATTTGGTTGACTGGTTACATCAATGTTGGCGGATTAAATCTTATCAGTAATGATAATAAAATGTATTAAGGAGCTACATTATGGGTACAATGCAACCGTTGGTTTCTGAGTTTACTATCGTTGGTAAATTGGAAGATATTATTAGTAAGTCGAACAATTGTATTAAGTATCTGCAACTAACAACAGAAGAAGAAGAGTATTCAATTAAAGTTGCTAAAGAACTAAGAAGCAAACTCGCCAAGCATTTGACATCTGGCTGTTGGTTAAAAGTGACGGGAATGCGAAAATATGAGCTTCACAAAGGACAAGTTAAGTACAAAGCTTACAGAGTAGAATTGCTTGCCGAAAAACTATCACAACACTTTGCTTCAGATACTACTGATATATCTAAAATTGCTAAACCCAAAGCCAAAGTCTTATTTTGTCAGAAATCTACTTGCTGGAAGAAAGGCGGAAAATCTGCTTGCCAGTTGTTAAAAGCTGAGTTGGAAAAACGAGGCATCGCAGATCAAGTAGACATCAAAACCGTTGGTTGCCTCAAACAATGCAAAAAAGCCCCCAATATGGTGATCATGCCCGATAAGGCTCATTATAATAACGTTAAACCAAACCAGGTTCCCTCATTTATTGAGAAGCATTTGCTAGTTACTAAATAGAAGTAGGCGATCGCAAAACAGTACCTAATTCTAAGTTAGACATAGACAAAAGGCTTGATAGGAAATAGCAATAAGCCTATTGACAGATTATATAAAAATTCTGAAATTATAATAAAAAAAATTTTAGTTGAGAATTAATAGCAAAAAATGTAATATGATGATCCACAACTGGTTAAAAGCCAGGGCATAAAAAAAATGAGGAATCGGCTATTTTCAGCCCTAATCCCTCAAGTGATTAAAATAACGTATGTCAATGTTAGCAAAAAATAGATACCAACGGGGCTTAGTGCGCTCCTTGAAGCAATCGCTATGTTTAAGTCTATTCTCCATGACGGTTGTGGGGATCAATGCCGTTATAGTAAATCAAAATACGATAGCTCAAACCCAACAAGCAGTGTTGCTTTCTAATGTAGAGCTTAAACCTTATATTGAAACCTATGCCGAGCTAGTTTATCGTAATTATCAGGACTCTCGGAAACAAGCCGTCATGATGGGAGAGGCGATTTCTGCTTTTCTAGAACAGCCTAATGAGACTACCCATAATGAGGCTAAAGAAGCTTGGACTAAAGCTAGACAAAGCTATCTACAAACAGAAGCCTTTCGGTTTTATGAAGGCCCAATTGACTATATCGATCCCAACACAGGGGAAGAAGGGCCAGAAGGTCGCATTAACGCCTGGCCAATGAACGAGGCATTTATTGACTATGTTAAAGGCAAGTCCGATGCTGGTTTAATTAATAATCCAAAATTTGAGATTTCCCTAGAAGGCATTTTAGAAAATGATCAAGTAACAGATGAAGCTGATGTAACAACGGGTTGGCACGCGATCGAGTTTTTATTATGGGGGCAGGACTTTAACGCTCAAGGTCCGGGAGAACGTAGTTATGAAGACTTTCTCCCCAATCAAGGAAATAATGATCGACGCCGCGAATATCTCCAACTCGTTACCGCTCAGCTAATTGAAGACTTGAAATTCCTTGAGGAATCATGGAAACCAGGTGCTGATAACTATAGAGCTGAATTTATCAATGGTGACTCCAAGGAAAACCTTAGTAAAATTTTTACTTCTCTGGCAACTCTCAGCGCCTTTGAGATATCCTCAGAACGTATGGCTGTGGCTCTAGATAGCGGCAACCAAGAAGATGAGCATTCTTGTTTTAGTGATACCACTAAACAGGACTTCGTTTATAATGCTCAGGGTATCTATAACGTTTACGTCGGTAAGTACCAAGACTATAAAGGAAAAGGTTTTGATAAACTTTTGAGTCAGGTAGACCCTGCTCTCAATCAACAAATAATTGCCGCACTTGATAAGACTCGGGGAGCAGTTACGAATATCAATCAGCCCTTTGATCAGGTTTTGGCTTCTCCTGTAGGAAGTCCTGAACGAGAGGAAGTTGAGGTCGCCATTAATGACCTTGAGGATCAAGCCCAACTGTTTCAAAAAGCTGGTGAGGCCCTCGGCATAAATGTAGAAATCTTGGCAGAATGATTAGCAAACACCCCTGGTTACTTTTACTTGCAGTTCTTGCCGCAGTGATGATCATTGCTTTTCCCAGAGTAGGCATTACAGAAAATCCTGTGATCAAGGAAAATCACACAGCTCTTTCTGGTGGTGAATTAGCAACAGTTTTCAAGGAAACCCAAACTGCTTTTGCCCAGCCGCTCAAGAACCTAGATCGCGATCGCCGAAGAGTTTTTAACTTCGGCGATCATTTATTTAATACCAAATGGGTCGAAGCACCTAGTTCAGTAGCCACTGTGGACGGACTAGGGCCTCTATTTAATCGCAGTTCCTGTGCTGGGTGCCATATTCGAGATGGCAGAGGCCGTCCTCCCCTACCCCATGAGGAGGTAATGCTTTCTAAGCTGATTCGTTTGAGTGTTCCTGGCGAAGATGAACATGGCGGTCCTCTACCCCATCCGATCTATGGAGGACAACTGCAAGAACAGGGAATTTTGGGTGTCCCCGCTGAGGGCAAAACTCAGATTACTTGGCAAGAGGAAACGGGTAAGTTTGCTGATGGCACTACTTTTAGTTTGCGTCTTCCTAGCTACAAATTTACGGAGCTCGCCTATGGAGCTTTGGGCGAAGACGTTCTCTTTTCTCCACGGGTAGCGCCTGCGGTTTTTGGTCTGGCTTTACTGGAGAATATCCCCGAGGAGAATATCTTACAACATGCCGATCCAGGCGATCGCGATCTCAATGGTATCTCTGGCAGGCCCAATTATGTTTGGGATGTCGAGCAACAAACCAAAAGTATGGGTCGTTTTGGTTGGAAGGCAAATCAGCCCAATCTTAAACAACAAATTGCTAGTGCTTTTAATGGCGATATTGGTTTAACAACCTCATTATTTCCTAACGCAAGTTGTAGCGAAGGTCAATCTCAATGTCAAAAAGAAACAACTTTGGGTGAACAACCCGAGGTCAGCGATGAATTTCTGGATAAAGTGACGACTTATGTTAGTTTGCTGGCTGTCCCTGCAAGGCGCAATTTAGAAGGGACTAAGGAGCAGTTGGGAGAACGTCTGTTCTATCAAGCTCAATGTTCCTCATGTCATATACCAAGACAGGTCACAGGAACAGCTTCTCCCCATGCTGAATATAACAATCAAGTTATTCATCCTTATACAGATTTGCTCTTGCATGATATGGGAGAAGAGTTAGCCGACAATCGACCCGATTTTGAGGCCAATGGTCAAGAATGGCGGACTCCACCCCTGTGGGGCATCGGTTTGGTGAAAAATGTTAACAAGCATACGTTTTTCCTGCATGATGGTCGAGCCCGCAATCTAACCGAAGCAATTCTTTGGCATGGTGGAGAAGCTCAAGCTTCTAAAGAGTTCGTGCAAAAGCTATCTGGAGAAGAACGAAACGCTCTGTTGGCGTTTCTCAATTCACTGTGATGTCAAAGAGATAATCGCCATAAAATAAATGTTCTAAATTCATTTGTGATGGCGACTTAAAGTTTATTTAAGGCAGTTAGCCAGGAGGGATAAAGCAAAAGAAGCCATTCCATGGCATGAAGGAGAAGCAGAGGGATTCTGCACAGTTCTCGTAAACATGAAGAACAGAGACATTAAATCTTTAAATCTTTCAATGAGATTTCTCTGTTGTACATATCCAAATGATAATTATTAATTAAAGTATTGGTGTGAGGATTTTTAACTATGTCAAATTTATTTCGTAACATTTTTTCCAGCACTGCAAAATGGTCAATGTCAATGACAATTTTGCTTGCAGGAGTTGCTGCTCCAACTTTTGCCCAAACATTAACTGAGTCAAGCTTAAAGCAGATTGAACAATATAGTGAACATAATAGTCTTGATTGGCAAACAGAAGGCTTTAACCAAGTAACTAACGTCAACCAATTAAGAGATGTTTCCCCCACAGATTGGGCTTTTGAAGCCTTACGCAGTTTAGTAGATCGCTATGGATGTATTGTGGGTTACCCCGATCAAACCTATAGAGGAAATCAAGCTTTAAGTCGCTATGAATTTGCTGCGGGTTTAAACGCTTGCTTGAATCAAATCGAGCGTCTTATTGCTTCTTCCGAAGCTGTACTCAGAGAAGATATTGACACTATAAATCGATTACTACAAGAGTTTGAAGTTGAACTGGCGAATCTAGGTGGACGAGTTGATAATCTCGAAGGTCGTGTTGCTTTCCTCGAAGACCATCAATTTTCCACTACTACCAAACTGAGAGGGGAAGTAATCTTTGGTTTAGGGGGGGTCGCTGCTGGTTCTAAGAACGATGGCGATGATAATATCGATCAAATTACTGTATTTGGCGATCGCGTTAGGCTAGAATTAGAAACCAGCTTCTCTGGTCAAGATTTACTATTTACCCGTCTCTCTACAGGTAATTTTCCTTCTTTTACTGATGAAACAGGCACTTTTCAAGGAGATTTATCTTTTGCTCAACCAGAAGATAATGATATCTCTCTAGAAGTCTTGTTATATACTTTTCCTGTTGGCGACAGGACGGAAATTATTGTGGGGGCAGCAGGTACCGCAGCCGATGATTTTGCTAATACTGTTAGCGTTCTCGACGGTGATGGTGGCTCAGGGGCAATTACCAACTTTGGTACTCGAAGCCCGATTTATCTTCCGGCTGGCGATGCGGGATTAGCATTGATTCATAGCTTCAACGATCTTCTTGAATTAAATGCGGGATATTTAGCGAATCCCGCCAACGAACCTACAAGTGGTAGTGGTCTTTTCAATGGACCCTTTTCTGCCTTGGGACAACTTGTTTTTACTCCTAATGATAATTTAACTTTTGCCCTCACTTACAATCACACCTATAAGCAAAGTGATACGGAAACTGGAAGTAGTTTAGCTAACCTACAGTCTTTTACTGCCAGTGATGAATTTCCCGACGGGACACCTACCGTAGCTGATTCCTATGGTGGCGCTTTTTCCTGGCAATTGGCCGATAAGTTCGTCCTTGGTGGTTGGGCTAGTTTTTCTAAAGTTACTGCCCTATCTACCTTAGACAATACTATTGATCGTGGTACTCAAGATATCTGGCAATGGGCTGCTACTTTCGCTTTCCCCGATCTGATTAGAGAGGGTAATATGGCAGGAATTATTGTTGGTATGGAGCCTTGGGTAACCTCCTCTAGTATCAATGCTCTAGGTGATGATGATACTACTTCTGTACACGTTGAAGCTTTCTTCGAATATCAGATTAATGACAATATTGCCATTACTCCTGGTATTGTTTGGGTTACTTCCCCAGATAACAACAGTGACAATGATGATTTAGTTATTGGGGCGATTCGGACAACTT
>JASJDR010000319.1 GCA_030065615.1 Xenococcus sp. MO_188.B8
GGAAATTGTTCCCTAGCATTAACTCGAAAAAATTGAATTTCTTATCAGAATCGACTAGAGGTATAATCTTAAACTTTTTGAAGAGCGGAAAGAAAAAAAATTATGTTATCAGTCCATCTATGTTTTCTAGAATAAATGATTATTTTGCCGAATCCAATCGTAAGTTAGAAAATGAATACAAATTAGATGTAAGCACTTATAAATATCCATTTTAAGCTATATAAAGAATTTCGTTGCTTAACAATTAAAGGCGATATTTTCTGTATATAGATAAATACAAGAAAAAACATTTTAAAATATTCCAAATTTATGTCTAAGTCTTTTTTCTGGCTTCATATAAAAAAATCTGGTGGTCATAGTTTTAGAAAAGCTTTTGGAGAAGTTTATATCCAAACCAATCGATTAAATGCCCAACCCTTTATAGCAATTCCAAAAAATGAATGGAATGATAACTTAAATAACTATCTTGTTCCTTTAGGAGAGTATCAATTTAAAAGATCTTTATTTGCGAAGAATTTTCTTTACCCTGAAGAATGGGAAAATATGTTTAAGTTTACTATTGTAAGAAATCCATATAGTCGAGCAGTTTCTTCGTGGCTTTACCACAAAAAATACACTTCCTATACTTCAAAAATTAAACACTTAATCAAAAATCCTTATGCAATAATAGATCCTAAAATAAATTTTCAAATTTTCTTAGAGAAGATACCAGAGGCATGGTCTAATAGAGAAAAATATAGACATTTGGCTACACATACTGCCCCAATAATACCTGATATAACTGATGATAATGATAAAACTATATTGTTAGATTTTATCGGTAAGATCGAAAATATAAACAGTGACCTTGATTATATCGGCAAAAAAATCGGTATTTCAAATATTAAATTTCCAATTTTGAATACTACTGACAACAAAAAGATTCATTATTCATTTTTTTATAATAAAAAGAATCGTAATTTGGTCGAGCAATATTATGGTGACGATATTGAAGCACTTAAGTATTCTTTTGAAGGAAAGTAATTAGATAAGCACATAAAACTTAGGATGGAATTAATTATGAAACAAAGTATTCGTCAATTTCGAGCTTATGTAAGATCTAAGCTACCAAAAAAAATTGTCAAATTATATTGGATAAAACTTCGGAAAGTATCAAATCCATATAAGCCTCATCATGATTTATACCAATCTATTTTTATAAAAATTCCCAAAACAGCGGGAACCAGTATCACTAAAGCATTATTTAACGCTGGCTCTGGTCATCGCATAAGTGAGCACTACGAAATATTTGATCCAGAAAAATTCAATAGTTATTTTAAATTTGCATTTGTTCGAAATCCCTGGGATAGGTTTTTGTCGGCTTATATGTATTTGAAACAAGGTGGTGACAATAGTGTTGATAGAAATTGGGCTGATATTCATTTATCTAAATTTGATAACTTTGAAGACTTTGTATTATCTTTAAAAGACAAAAAACAAGCCCATACAATTCTTAAGTGGATGCATTTTGCTCCTCAATATTTATATGTATGCGATCATAAAATGAATATAAAAGTAGATTTTATCGGACGTTTTGAGAATATTAATAGCGACTTTAATTACGTAAAAAATAAGTTAGGCATCAATGGTAATTTAAAACATTTCAGAAAAAGTAAACACGGAGAATATGAAGACTACTATACACAAGAAACCCAGGAAATAGTTGCCTATTTATACAAAGAGGATATAATTTTTTTTAATTACACTTTTTAACAATTAACTTAATTACAAATAATATAATTAGATGTTCTCATTAGTGTTGACAAGAAAATGTTATTTTTACCAAAGGAAATGTTGTTGTTACCATAAGTGTAAGTGTCGTCGTAAAACGATTGTTTTAATAAAATTAAAATGAATCAAAAATTAAAAGTAGCTTTTTATCTGAAAAATGAAGGATATCCTGGTATCGATCTAAGATCTCCAGAACAAGGAAACCCTGGTATTGGCGGTACTCAATTTACTACAATTGCTACAGCATATTATTTAAATAAATATTTCCCTGATATTATTGAACCAATATTACTAGCTAATAATCTAGAATTATTACCTCCTTCTCTGAAAGTTTGCTATGCTGCTAATGATGTAGATGCTGCTGTACAAAGTGAAGCTTTAGGATGTAATATTTTTATCTTTAAATCTAAGAAGGTAAATCATGAAATTTATGATTATTTGAGAAAATCAAACCTAAAAGTGATCGCACGATCTAACAATACTCCATTAGTTGAGGGATTATATCAAATAGCAAATTGCCCACAAATTAAAGCTCATGTTTGTGTAGGTCATGAACAACTAGATCTATTGCGAGATCATAGAGTTTTTGCCAAATCAACTCGGATTTTTAATCCTTTTAATATTGAAAATTTTGTTCCTAAACATGAAATTGTTAAGTGGGGAAATACCGTTGTGTTTCTTGGAAATATTATTCCAGCAAAAGGTTTTCATGTTTTAGCTAGAGTTTGGCATCGGATTATCAAAGAAAGACCAGATGCGAAGCTGATTGTAATCGGAAGCGGAAAACTTTACGACAGAAACAGTAAATTAGGAAAATGGGGAGTAGCAGAAGAAAGTTATGAAGCTAAATACATTCGTCCTTTTCTCTCAGACGAAAATGGCAATATTATGAACTCAGTTCATTTTGCTGGATTGCTCGGCGCAGAGAAAATTGAAATTTTGCAAAATGCGGATTTAGGAGTTGTCAATCCATCAGGTAAGACGGAAACATTTTGCTCAGCTGCTGTGGAATTTCAAGCTTGTGGTACTCCAGTTGTTTCTGCTGCTAAATGGGGTCTACTTGATACTGTAGTTCATGGAAAGACAGGATTGCTGATGAAAAATGATAAGGAATTAGTAGAAAGCATTTTGTATTTGTTGAATAATCCTTCTGTAGCAAAGCAATTTGGTGCAAACGGAATTCATCACGTTCGAGAAAATTTTTCTCCCCAAGAAATCGCAAAACAATGGTTGGATTTGTTTGTCGATATTTGTAACGACAAACCTCCACAGCCTCAAGTAATGAAACAGAACTATTACTACAAAGCCAAATTAATTAAAGAAAATATGCGGAAGCTAAAAAATTTACTACCGCCACTACAAAATGTTCCTTCTGTAATTGAACTCGAAGAATCACTTTGGAAAACAAAACAAAAAATTACCAAAAAATACAGAAATTAAAATAAATCAAACTATTAAATTATTGAATTGTAATGACTAATTGGCAATTAAAAACACCTGTTGTATTTATAATTTTTAAACGCCCAGATACTACAGAAAGAGTCTTTGAGGTAATTCGCCAAGCAAAGCCACCTAAGCTCCTAGTAATTGCCGATGGGGCACGTACAGATAAACCAGGTGAAGCTGAAAAGTGCGCTGCTGCCCGCGCAATTATAGATAGAGTTGATTGGGATTGTGAAGTATTAAAAAACTATTCAGATGTTAATCTTGGTTGTGCTAAACGAGTTTCTAGCGGTTTAGATTGGGTTTTTGACAATGTAGAAGAAGCAATTATTTTAGAGGATGATTGTTTGCCTCATCCATCATTTTTCCGCTTTTGTGAAGAATTGCTAGAGAGATATAGAGATGATGAAAGAGTAGGTTCTATATCAGGGCAAAATGTACAGTTTAGTAAGAACAAAACCGAATATAGTTACTATTTTTCTCGATACAATCATATCTGGGGATGGGCTAGTTGGAGGCGTGCTTGGAAACATTTTGACTTTGAGATGAAATACTGGAATGAAATAGAAACTGACAATATTCTCAGAAATATACTTTTAGATTCAAGAACTAGATATAAATGGAATAATAGATTTAGGAATACTTATCACAATAAAATTGATTCTTGGGGTTATAGATGGCAACTTTCATGCTGGCTCAATCATTTTTTAGGGATTATTTCAAATGTAAGTTTGATTTCTAATATTGGAAATGGAATCGAAGCTACTCATACAAAAGACAATCACAAATACACTAACTTAAGCATTCAACCTGTCGATTTCCCATTAAAACATCCACCATTTATGATTCAAAATATTGATGCAGATAACTTGACAGAAGTTACATTATTTAATCAAAAAACTTTACTTCAAAAGCTTAAAGCAGAAATTAAATATAGATTGAGAATTGATGATGCCATATGAAAACTTTACTTTTAAGTACATCAGATATCAAAGGTGGTGCTGCACGTGCAGCTAATCGTTTACATCACGGTTTTAATAAAATTTCAGTTGAGTCTAAGATATTATCGCAAGTAAAATACAGCCAAGATTCACAAGTTATAGGTACTCAAGTTGCCTCAGGCATTGGACAAGCTATAACTGGCTTAAGATTAACTTTAGACCAGTTACCACTGAAGATTTATTCTGATAGAGTTGAAACTACTTATTCTCCTCATTGGCTTCCAGATAAAATTAATTCTAAAATTACTAAACTTAATCCAGATGTAATTAATTTACACTGGGTTAGTTCAGGTTATTTACAAATAGAGACGATCACGAAATTTAATAAACCATTAGTCTGGACACTCCATGATATGTGGGCATTTACAGGAGGATGTCACTATAACCAGGAATGTGAAAGGTATACCTCTTCTTGTGGTGCTTGTCCCCAACTTGGAAGTAATAGAGATTGGGATTTATCTCGTTGGGTATGGCAACGTAAAACGAAGGCTTGGAAAAACTTAAACTTTACAGTTGTAACTCCTAGTGTCTGGTTAGCTAAATGTGCGAACCAAAGTTCTTTATTTAAAGATAGACGAGTCGAGGTTATTCCCAATAGTTTGGATACAGATATATACAGACCGATTAACAAAAAAGTAGCGCGAGAGTTACTAAAATTACCTCAAGATAAACAACTTATTCTGTTTTTGTCACTCAGAACAACCAGCGACAAAAGAAAAGGATTTCATTTGCTGCAACCAGCACTACAAGAACTTAGTCAAGCTGGCTGGCAAGAAAAACTAGAAATAATGGTTGTAGGCGTATCTCGACCCAAAAAACCACCAGAATTCGGTTTTAAGTCTAATTATTTGGGTACTTTGAAGGACGAGCTTACTTTAGCCCTAGCTTACTCGGCAGCAGATATATTTATTGCTCCTTCTATTCAAGATAACTTACCTAATACTGTGCTAGAGGCGATCTCCTGTGGTACGCCCTGTGTTGCTTTTAAGATTGGAGGAATGCCCGACATGATTGACCATCAGCAAAATGGTTATTTAGCTCAACCCTATAAAATAGAAGATTTAGCTCAGGGAATTGCCTGGGTGCTAGGAAATGAAGAAAGACATCGAAAACTATCATACTACGCCCGTGAAAAAGCCGAACAAAAATTTACTTTAGAAATTCAAGCACGTCTTTACCTATCTCTGTTTACGGAGATTTTAGAGAGCAGTGAGCGGCAAAAGAACATAGTTTAAATTAAGAATAACATGATGGTTCTAAACAGATTCCCAAATTCATTGGAGATTTATTTTAACTATGTACTACATTATCAAGTTCATAGCTAGGGAATTGGGATGATGAGATTAAACAATCAATTACTCAATCTTTGGGTAAGGAACTTAGAAGTCGTAGTCACTATTATCCTGCTTCTAAATTTCCTTGGTGTTACAGCCCCATCTCCTATCCCTCAGTTGATGAAGATTGTAAGCTATGGAATCATTTCTATTTTAGTGATTTTACACTGGAAGCGTTTGTTCTGGATTGCCACTAGAGACATACCTCTTTTGCTCTTAGTTGGAACTGCTTTGGCTTCTGTTTTCTGGTCTGCAGAACTGGGATCAACCTTGAATGCTTGTAGAGGTTTATTACGGACATTTTTGTTCGGGGCATACTTAGCAACTCGCTACAGTATTAAGGAGCAAATGAAAATATTGACTTGGGTGTTTGGCATAGGAGCAATTCTAAGTCTAGTAGTTGCACTAGTTATTCCAAGTTATGGTATTGCTAGTAGGGTAGCAATCAGAGGAGCATTTACAGGTATCTTTCCTTATAAAAACTATCTGGGCTACAGCATGGTTCTAGGAGCTGTCATTTTTCTGTTCACTGCTCTACAAGAGCGAAAGCTAAGCTGGTTAGCTTGGAGCGGATTTTGCCTGACAGTAACTCTAACTGTGCTGACTAAAAGTTCTGCGAGTTTAGTATGCTTATTAGTATTACTGTCACTAATGCCTATCTATCAGCTTATTAAACTACAGTATAAGACGAGAGTGATTCTTGTGTGCCTTGTCTGCATTTTGCTGGGCAGCGCTGCCATTATTATTTCAGGTAACTTGGAAACTATTTTAGTTGATATTTTAGGAGAGACCACTGAATTTTCTGGACGTACACCAATATGGACTTTAACTATTGAGAAGGTGCTGGAAGAACAACCCTGGCTAGGCTATGGAATCAATGCTTTCTGGAAAACAGATGCTGGCTCATACGTCATCAGTAACATATGGCCCTTAGCCAACTTAAGGGATGCACTTCTTAAACAAAGCTTTAACTTTCATAGCAGTTATTTAGCAGTGTTCGCAGGTTTAGGCTTCTTAGGATTATCGTGGTATGCAATTAGTTTAGTAACAGTATTTATAAGAGTAGTTATTCTATTAGTTTCAACCAAAAAAATTCTATTTTTTTGGTGTCTTCAATTCCTGATATTTATTCTTATAGGCGGTTTTGCTGATGATATTGTATCTATCTTAAATTCTAGTTCATATTGCGCTATTTATGTATCAATATGTCTTTCGACTGCGGTGGAGTACAGAAGACTTCGCCCTTTTCTAAAACCAAC
>JASJDR010000320.1 GCA_030065615.1 Xenococcus sp. MO_188.B8
TAACACAATTCAACCAGATACGAAGATTCAGACAGATACCAAACTGCAGCCAGATAACACAATTCAACCAGATACGAAGATTCAGACAGATACCAAACTGCAGCCAGATAACACAATTCAACCAGATACCAAACTGCAGCCGGATACATCATCTATTAATGATCTAGATCTAGAAGACGATAGTTTTGACTGGAAAACAGAAACAGAACTCAAACAAACAACTTATAAAACAGTAGTAGAAACAATAAAAACAATAAGTAATAATTTTTCCAGAAATTTTACTTTTGGTAGTAGGAAGAAAAAACTTAGCGTCGGTTTGTTAGCTACTAGTGCTGCTATCTTTGTGGGAATAGCAACAGGAACAAGTAAATATATATTATCTAAACCATATAAAAAAACAGTTAAAAGTCAAACTGAAACAGTATCTCAAAATCAGCCTGCAAAAATACCTCAAAATCAACTTCAATCTATTTCCCCAGTAAGAACTCCAAATAAAAATGATCATAGTGTTCTGCTAAAAAGCATGGAAACTCAATATCAGCAAGGTAACTATCAGGATTGTTATCAATCAGGTATAGACAATTATGCTCAAAATGATATTGAAATTAAAGAATGGATAGGTAAATGTGGTTTAGAAGCAGCAAAAATCAAAGGGGAATCTGATCACTATAGCAGCGCGATCAGCATTGCCCAAAAGATACCCAATACGGTATCTAACTATCAGGAAGTACAAGATAGTATTAATAATTGGTCAGGAAGAATTTTAGACTATGCTACTACTGTTTATCAAGAAGAAGGCAAACTAGAAGAAGCCGTTAAAGTTACTGAAAATATTCCTGAAACTAGTAATTTCAAAGCAATACTTCCTGAGGTAATATCTCAGTGGCAAGAGGAAACAGCAAAACATCAAGCTATTATTGATAATGCTCAAAATTTATTAAATCAAGCCCAATGGTATGCTGCGAAGCAAGAAGTAGCAAAAATACCGACTGAGTTTAATTTTTGGAGACAAAAAGCTCAACCAATTTTAGATCAAGCTAATCAGCAAATAAATGCTGCTGCTGCTGCAGAACAAAGTCGCAGAGAACAAGAAGCTGCTGCTGCTGCAGAACAAAGTCGCAGAGAACAAGAAGCTGCTGCTGCTGCAGAACAACCTCCCACAGACCAGGAAGAAGATCCTCTTCGCAAAAAGTTAAATAATACACCTCTACTAGATGATGACTCCCTCAAAGAAAGATTAGGTAATCACGGTTTATTTTTCTAGGATGAATTCTAAGATGAAAATGTCGCATTGTCGCATTTATTTGTGAGTGTAAATATCTTATTTTTATCCCTGATTTTTTTACTTCATTTTAATGTAGTGAAACTGCTTTTAGGGTTGAGTTATCTCTGGACAGGCTCTCTCAATGGTATTAAGTTACAGATTTGGGCGACTTGCGGTGCGACCCCGCGTCGCCGTTATCCGAAGGTGTATCCTTTAGGGCAAGGGAACGCGCACCGTTAGCTATTTTAGTCTGTATTAGTCGATTTAGGGGATGGGGTAGCTGACGACCTTTCACTTCCTTTTGACTTGATCTCTTTAGAAATAATTTATCGTGGTCTTTATTATTTTCACAGTGCTTCAACTAGAGGAGAGGCTTCTGATCCCGTTCAATATTTTGCCAATCCTGAGATTCAGAAATGTTTAGGAATTGTTAAAAGACAGCGAAAATCCAAGCAAAAATTAATCATTACTCTTTTTCTAGGAAAACAACGGGGCTCAGACCAGTTTTTCTTCCAATTTTATCCTAAAAGACCCTTGAAAACTTGCCTTCATGCTTAACTTGTTACCAATGCCAATGGGTATTGTCTAAGTTTCCCTACTAGCTGACTACGATAAAATTCAGTATTTATCACGACACTGATTTAATACTTTCTGACTACAATTGATGGGGTATATCTATAAAATCAACTAGCTAAAAGAAATATTAGCTAAGTATCAGCTATATAAAAATCATATTTGTTATCTTTCTAAAGATCTTTAAAAATCACTAATATGAACAATATTAAAATATTGATTGTAGAAGATGAATTATTAATTGCTAAAGGCCTTGCTAGGCAGTTGGAAAAGAGTGGTTATAGCGTCGGTAAAATTGTTTCTACAGGAAAAGCCGCGCTCGAATATGTTGCCACTTCATTGCCCGATATAATCCTCATGGATATTGCGATCAAGGGTAAAATGAATGGGATTGAAACAGCAGCTAAAATCAGAGAAAAAAATGATATTCCTATCATTTATTTAACAGCTTATGCAGACGAAAAAACTATAGAAAAAGCAGTTGACTCGGGTGGTTATACTTACCTGCTTAAGCCTTACAAGAAAGCAGAATTGAATGCTGCAATTAAAATGGCGTTGAAAAAATATCAAGAGCAACTGACAATTCAAAATTCGTTACAAAAAGTTATTAGTCAATTCTCCATCGAAGATCAATGTATTTATCGCAATAATTTAACTGGTCTACCAAATGAGATATTATTAAAGGACTTATTTGCGCATTTACTTTCTAGGGCAGACAATCAACTTAGTTCAGAACAAAATGAATTACTGAAAACAGATTCGCCAGAATTACAAATACCAGAACTTGGAATCATTTATCTTAGTTTAGATAGATTTCAAAAAATTAACAACTCTTTAACTAGCGATCGCGTAAATCATTTAATTAGTAAGGTTGTAGAAAAACTAACACAATGGAAAAATAATTGCGAATGCGAATTGTCGATTGTTCAGTTAAACCAGAGTGAATTTATAATTTTAATAGTAAATGTTGAGCACAGACACATTGTCAGCCATGTGTCCCAAACTATTTTAGACATATTTAATCAGCCTTTTCTGATTGATGAACAAGAAGTTTTATTGACGGCGAGTATTGGTATTTGTTTATATCCTTTAGATGGGATAGAGATAGATCTATTGGTTGATAAAGCCCAAAAAGCAATGAAATTTGTGAGTCAGCAAGGAGGAAATCAGTATAAATTTTATACCAATGAATTGAATATAAACTCTTCACAATTTCCTGATAATTTTTCATTAGAGAACGAACTGAAATATGCTATAAAAAAAGAACAATTAGAACTTGTTTATCAACCTAAAATTGATTTAAAAACTAGTCGAATTTCTGGCATGGAAGCTCTTTTGCGTTGGAATCATCCTGTTCTCGGAATGGTTCCCTCAGAAAAATTTATCTCTGTTGCAGAACAAAGTAATTTGATTGAAGTTATTGGTGAATGGGCATTAAAAGAAGCCTGCCGACAAACTAAAATATGGCATCAAAAAGGATTTACTTGGATTAAAATTGCAGTTAATTTATCCGCCAATCAATTTAACCAATTAAATCTTTTCCATAAATTATCTCAAGTTTTAAAGAATTCGGGTCTAGATTCGCAATTTTTAGAATTAGAGTTGACAGAACAAATTTTAGTGGAAAATGTTAAGTTCAATATTCAAAAATTACAGTTAATAAAAAAACTTGGTATTCAAATTGCCCTTGATGATTTTGGAACAGGTTACTCTTCACTAAGCTATTTACAACAATTTCCCTTTAATGTTTTAAAAATTGATCGCTGCTTCATTCACAATATTCACCAAAATCCAACTAATTCAATTATTACCAAAACAATTATTGATATGGCACATCAACTAAATTTAAAAGTGGTTGCTGAAGGAGTAGAAACAGAAGCTGAGCTGGCTTTTCTCGTAAAACATAACTGCGATGAAGTACAAGGCTATCTCTTTAGTCGTCCTTTAGCGACTCAAGAATTTGAACAGTTACTTTTTAGCCAGAAGCGTTTTCCGATTCCCAACTCTGCCTTATCTGGCGCAAAGCCAATCAGTGATAGTGCAAAATTCAGTTGACAAAGTAAAGTAGCTCATGTGTAATTTATTTTGCTTCAGTACTTAAATCTAGTCCGATTTGAAAACTGGAGTTTTTTTTATGGCGAATGTGGGTATTAAGGAAGTGTGCCCTCTCGGTTCCACTGTTGATTTACTCACAAAAAATTATTTATGACTGCAAAATCTTCAATATTAATCTCTAGTCTTAGTTTCTTTAAGAAAAGTGCTTCACGCCAGAATCGAATAGTCCATCGCTGGCTAGCTATTATAATTTCTGTGCCTATGATATTTATCCTGATTACAGGGATTTTTTTACAGCTCAGAAAACCAGTTGACTGGATACAGCCACCGGCAATGAAAGGCAGTGAGAAGTACCAGCCCACTATTGCCCTAGAGCAGATTTTAACTGAAGTAAAGACGATTCCAGAAATGCAAGTTCGCAATTGGTCAGACATTAAAGTGTTGGATCTGCGTCCCAAAAAAGGCATCATCAAAGTCCGTAACCATAACGAACTGGAAACACAAATAGACGCAAGTACTGGAGAAATTTTACAAGTTGCTCAACGGCGTAATGATTTCGTTACCAAAATGCATGAATTTTCCACCTGGCATGCTCGCTTATGGTTGGGGTTACCAGTTAGATTGGGTTTTCTGGTACTTTTTGTAACTGGTGTTTATTTGAATATCAAGATGTTGCCAGCTCGTTTAAAATCTCTTTCTTGGTTGCAGAAGCTTAGGGGAAAAACAGATAGATCAACTGAGTCAAAGAATACATCCCGAGTTCAAGATACTGAGGTTTTATCTGAGGCACAAAAGACTAACCGGGATGGCCTTCCCTGGCGTTTGCGTCTTAGGTCCTGGTTATTGAAATACCATTACTGGCTAGGTTGGATTGTGATTATTCCTTGGGCCTTCGTTATTAGTAGTGGACTCTTACTGCAAGTGCGTTATGAAGTACCTTGGGTGATGCCTGTTCTGCACCAAGGACAAGGAACAGAACCTCGGATAGAATATGCGCAAGTATTGGAAACGGCTCACCAACTTCCTGAGTACGGGGTTCAAGAATGGCAAGATGTCTGGCGGGTTTATATTTACCCGAATAAAGGAGTTACAACTATTCGAGCCAAGAATCGTCAGGAGGTCCAAATTGATTCTTCTACAGGAGACGTTTTACAAGTAGCTATTCGCCGTACCGACTGGTTAGAAGATATTCACGAAGGTAAGTGGATGGGGCTTAATCTATGGCTATTTTTACCCGTGCATATTTTGTCATTGGTGTTATGGCTAACAGGAGCGATTGTCGCCTTTAGTCGTTGATCTTGCGAATATAATTAGAACAGGGCGTAGTTTACAAAAACCTATTTTAGAAAACAAAACAATAGAAATCTAGCTGGCTCAGCCAATACCACCAGATTGTATTTTGACGGATTCAGTTATACCTGTTAAAACAGCATTTAAAGCAGTCTAAGAAATTAGACCAATTCCCAAGATTTACAATTTAATCATTAAGGAATCTTTGAAATGCCACCAAATAATCGCCCTCATCAAACAAGCGTACTAAATAAAACTCTGTGGTTTTTAGGAGGGTATGCCTTTTTTTTGATTTCGACGATCTCAGCTGGAGTTTACTATATTTCTAATAGCCTGGAAACGATTCACCAATCTGTCCTGAAGTTTGATGAACTTAACCGTGACGTAGAAACAGTTAATGAATACTTTATTCGTCAGGCAAAAGACCGTAAAAATTTGTTTTTGCGAGGACATAATCAGAAGGATCGCAGCAAATATCTGGGTCGTGTCAATGAGATGACCGAGAGGATTCAAACGAAAATAGACGAAATTTTAGAAAATCCTTTAGCAGAACCCTACCAGGCTAACTTAGAGCTATTTATCGGTAACCATGCTCAACTGATGGATATCTACCGCCAAGGTATCACAATTTTTGCGGAAACGCAGGATCATACAAAAGGCGATGATTTTGTTAGGGGAAAAGGTGGCGAAGTCGGAAAAGAATTAACCCAAGTATTACGGCAGATTGAGGCTGATCGACAACAACTATTAGAAGACAATAAAAGTCATATCAGGAGTTTTTTAATCGTCAGTAACAGTGGACTTATTTTGATGATTCTGGCTTGCTCAGGTATTTTAGTGATTGTGGTGACCAACCCCATGCGTCGGATTGTAAGGTTTACAAACTTTCTCGAAGAGAGTCACCAAACACACCAGGCTAAGAGTCCTGAGGCTAATAATGAACTTGAAGACAATATCAGTAATCGCAAATCCTCGTCAGACTATAATCAGGTGTATCGACCGCTTGAAGGGCGACAAGACGATGAAATTGGCTATATGATAGATACCTACGGCAAACTGGCCAATCTCATTAGTGAATATAGTCAGACCTTGGAACAAAAAATTGAAGAGCGCAATAAAGCTCAAGAAGCTCTTAAAATACTCAACGAACAATTAGAATCTAGAGTTGAGCAAAGAACGAATGAGCTACAAATTACTAATCAGAATTTAAATTGCCAAATTATTGAACGAGAAAAAGCAGAAGCTCAAGTTAGAAAATCGCTCCAGGAAAAAGAGCTGCTACTGAAGGAAATCCATCATCGGGTGAAGAATAATTTACTAGTAGTTTCTAATCTTTTGGATTTCCAAACTGACTATATTGAAGAGGGAGCGATCATTAAAATGTTTGAGAATAGTCAACATAGAATTAATTCTATGGCCTTAATTCATGAACAATTATATAACTCGGCGAATTTTAAAAAACTGAATTTAAGTGATTACGTTACAGCTTTAGTGGAAAAGCTATCTGATTCCTATGAAACTTATCAGAAAGGAATTAAGATTTTGACC
>JASJDR010000091.1 GCA_030065615.1 Xenococcus sp. MO_188.B8
AAAATTTGAGCTAGAAAAAATATACAAAACCAATAATCACTACAAGGTTTTGTATTCCCAAGCTGCTCAACAAATATTAAGAACTGTCGCAGAATCATTTCAGTCTTATTCTGGGTTGATTAAAGCATATATGATTAAAGCATATAAAGAAGAGAAGATAACAGATAAGCCCAGGATTCCTAACTACAGGAAGAAGAGTGGTTTAGCAACTGTTAGCTATCCCAAGCAAGCTTTAAAGCTAAAAGCTCTAAAGGATAGCGCTGCCCCTTCGGGTAGAGCTTCGCAAGCGCATAATGGACAGATAAGGTTTTCACTAGGAAAGACTTGTAAACGTTAGTTTGGCTTAGATAGCTTTTATATTCCAATGCCTAGTAACTTGAGCTTTGCTGACATAAAAGAGTTATGTAAGTTCAGTTGGATTTTGATGAAAAATATGAGCGAACCATTTCTAGAACCACTTTTAAGGCAATTAAGACTTCGGAAGATAAGGCCACATGTCCCCAAAAACTCTGTAATTTTGGATATAGGATGTGGGACAAATGCTACTTTCTTGAAAGCTATATCACCACATATAAAACAAGGATTTGGTGTTGATTTTAAAGTTAAAGAATTTAAATTTAGTAATACTCAAACTAAACAGTTAAGGTTAGAAAATTATTTACCTTTCTCTAATGAAAGTTTTCAAGTTGTAACTATGCTTGCAGTTTTAGAACATATTGAGAAGGAAAAAGAAATTCTACAAGAAATTTATCGAGTTCTCATTCCAGGCGGAAAATTAATACTAACAGTTCCATCAGTATGGTCTCAGCCAATACTAGAATTTTTAGCTTACAAGTTGAAAATTGTTAGTGAAGCAGAAATCAGAGATCATAAGAGATACTATAATCGCAAAAAACTCAGAAAAGTATTGGTTAAAGATACTAATTTTCAAGATTTTCACCATCAATACTTTCAGCTATGGATGAATAATTTTTGTACTGTTAAAAAGAGGATTTAATTTATCGAAATGAAATTATCTGTTGTTATTCCCTGCTATAACGAACTTGGAACAATTGGAACAGTAGTACAAGCAGTTAAAGCATCACCGATTAAAGATTTAGAGATTATTCTTGTTGATGATTGTTCCACAGATGGCACCAGAGAATTATTAGATTCTAGATTACAGAGCGAAGTAGACCAAATTATTTATCATAGAAAAAACCGAGGTAAAGGTGCCGCTTTGCGAACTGGATTTGCAGCTGCAACGGGAGATATTATAATTGTTCAAGATGCCGATTTAGAATACGATCCGCAAGAATATCCTTTGATGATTGAACCAATTCAATCGAACAAGGCTGATGTAGTTTTTGGTTCCCGTTTTCAGGGTGCTAGACCTCATAGAGTTGTCTATTATTGGCATAGAGTGGGTAATGTTTTCCTGACAATATTATCTAACATGTTTACTAATATCAACCTCACAGATATGGAAACATGCTATAAAGCTTTTCGTAGAGAAGTAATTAAATCCATCAAAATACAAGAAAATCGATTTGGGTTTGAGCCTGAAATAACAGCAAAAGTTGCGAAAATGGGATGTCGTATCTATGAAGTCGGAATCTCTTATTACGGTCGTACTTATAAAGAAGGTAAGAAAATTGGATGGAAAGATGGGTTTAGGGCTATCTTCTGTATTTTAAAATACAACTTATTTGATTAATCAGTTAAACAGCGCAAAAGCACAGCCGAACCATACCTCATCTGGGATTATACCTTATGTGAGCATGTGGGAGGCTTGTTTAACTATGTTGACCGACACGACAATCTTAATGACCTGTTTATATAAAAAGCATAGAATCTGACAAACAGATTGCACTAATATGATTTCCCAATTTCTTTCAATCATCATTTTAATTGAAATTCTGATCTTCTGTTTAGGAGGAATTTTTCTAACTTTCCATATTGAGGAAAAATTATCTGAATCTATTTCACAAGGTATTTTTATATCTATTCTTATTTTTTCGTTCATTTTTCAATTATCTTTTATTTTAGGTTATCCCAATTTTTCCTTTATTCTAGAAGGCATAACTTTATTTTTTTGTTTATTTATAATTAAAAAAAATCTAAGTAAATCAAGACAAATATTAACAATAATTTATAAATTTATTCAACAATATAAGATAATAAGCGTAATTATCACTACTGTTTGGACTTACTTAGCTTTACAAGCTATTTTACTACCCCCTGCCAATTTGGATAGTATGACCTATAACTTGGCTAGAGTTTTATTATTTCAACAAGAAAAATCAATATTTTTAACTCAAGTATCTAGTGTAAGACAAGCCGTATTTCCCCTAGGATCAGATATTCTTCACCATAGTTTCTTAAGATTTTATACAGATTATGGCATTGGCATTTTTAGTTTTTTGGCATATCTTGCCATCGCTTTTGGTACTTACGCTTTAGCCCGTCGATATGCTTCCCGTAAATACTCTTTGATTGCTACTTTAATTATCATCAGTTTACCAGAATTAGTATTACAATCAACATCGACTAAAAATGATATTTTTACGGCAGCAACTGCTATATTTTGCCTGATTATTTGCCATCGGATTATTACGAATATCAAGGTCAAAGATTTACTATTATTGCCTATTGCTATATCTTTTGGTGTTTCGTGTAAAACAACTTTTATCGCATTTGCTTTCCCTTTTATCTGTTGTTTTTTTCTACTCGTATTAAAAAAATATTCTTTTTTACACTTATCAAGTATAATTCAAAAAAACAAGTTAAAATTTTGCTTGATATTACTTCCTATTTCTATTTTTCTTCCCATATTAACTTATTTACATAGTCATTCTCAGTTTGGTACTTGGTCAGGTCCTATCAGAATGGTTGAAACTTTTCAACATGCTGATGGATTAAAAGGTGCCTTAGCAAATTTAGTTAGATATTTGTTTCAAAGCATGGATTTTTTAGAACTATCTAACTCAATTCCAATAATAGGAGAAGAAAATATTAGTCAAATATTGCTTAAAGTATATAACATAATTTTCGATCCTTTATTTGATCAAAATGGTGTTATTGGTCAAAATGGCGTTCAGCAACATTTTAACTATTCTATTGACTTTATGATTCACGAAGATCGATCGTGGTTTGGTCCATTGGGATTTTTGATAGTGATTCCAAGTATTTTCTATTGTCTAATAAAAGGAAATTTATTTTTAAGTGGATTGGCTTTAAATTTATTGATATACAGTTTTATTGTCAGCTATAAAATAGTTTGGATGCCTCCTAACAATAGGTTTTTTACCTTGTTTTTTGCCTCTTCTGGAGTTCTAGTAGCATATGTTTTGCAACAATTAAAATTAAAACATATTGTCCTTAAAATAATCACTTTATTGTCGATTTTTATATTAATATATGCTGCTACTTTTAATACGAATAAACCTTTTAAAAGTATTTGGAGTCAAACAAAGTTCGGTACAAATAGAACATATTATTCTGATATAGCTGATTACCCAAATGTAAATATAATTAGTCAATTTATTCCGAATAATTCAGAAGTTGCTTTAGTCACAGGATTCAATACCTGGGTTTATTACTATTTGCTATATAATTCCAACATTAGAATAATTCCTTTTAATGATCGAGATCCGAATTTAGTTCAAAATCTATCTAAGTTTGACTACATATTCTATCTTGATAGTACTTATAATCCCGATATTAATTTAGGTGACAGCAAGATACTATGGAGTTCAGATAAACGTAAGGGAAGTAAACTTGTCCAAGTTAATTAAAATCCAGTTTTAACTAGCTCACAATATATATTTTACTAATCTGAGTAATAGTAAAGTTTTATGAACTTCTTGCAAGCTGATGAAATCCATGAGTTTTTAAAATACTGACTATATGTGCTAAATATTAATCTTGTAAACCAAATATAGTAAGGAGACTTCTTTGACACTATATGAATTTAGTTTACTATTAATTTCTATCCTAACCAGTGTTGGGGGACAATTTTTTTTGAAGGCAGGAGCGCTTAAATTAGGAAAAGTCAATATAGATAATACTATGAGTCACGTTCTTAGTATTATTACAATACCTGAACTTTTATTCGGGCTAACCTTTTATGCTTTAGGTGCTGTAGCTTATATACTCTTATTAACTAGAGTTAACCTGAGTATTGCTGGTCCATCCGTATCCTTAGTTTATGTTTTCTCTGTATTGTTAGGATACTTTCTTTTTAAAGAAAGTATTACTTTGACACGTCTTTTTGGTCTAAGTTTTATTGTTTGTGGAGTTATTTTAGTAGTCTGGCAAAAGTAACTAAATTTGGCTCTACCGAACTTACAATGGAGAATATAGCTATGATGTAGATCTACAAACGGCTTGAGCAAGAACTATACATAACCAAACTAATAAAAACTCAAAGCTTTGCTGTGCAAAGCTTGCGATCCCTAATTTCTATTAAACCGCGTCCAGATAGAAAACTGGAGTTTTGAGACAAAGGAGTCAGGAGCCAGAAGTCAGGAGTTAGGCGTTTCAGGTTCAAAATATTGACATTTTCGAAAACTAGCGGTGCGACCCTGCGCAAGGTCAACGCGCAAAGGAACGCGCACCAAGAGACGGGTTTCAAAGTAGACGCGGTTTAGTTTAACATCGTAGGTTGGGTAGAGCCCTAAATTTTAATATTCTGTAGAGCGATCACTTACTGACCAAAGAGTTGCCAAAGTACTCCTCGCACCAGAGCGGGTGAGCGAAAAAAAAGTGTCGGGGGAGAGGAGTCAAAAAAGCTCAAAGCTTTACCTTATAGCAATCCTACTTGAGTTGTGAGAAGTGTAAAAGTAGTCAGGCAATAGGCAATAGCAAAAAAGTTATCCCCTAGGTTTTTTTCTCATATTATTTAGGATTGCTATAGCTAAAGGCTAATAACTAATAGCTTTTCACATTAGACGTGTTTTATAAAGGACGATAAACTCGATAATTAATATTAGGGAAAATATTATCGATTTCTTCTACTTTGTCCAACCAACCAGAGTCAACTTTGCCAATCAGAATATCGTCGTAGAGTTTATTGAACCTGAGTAAATGAGAACGAGTTCTCCTCACAGCATAGGGAACCATAGTTCCAGTTCGCATAATAAAAGCCCAGTCGGAAGATTGTGCTAATAATAGCTCGCGTGCTGCTTGATTTAACGCTTTCCACTCCAATTCATCCGCTGGTTCGCGACTAGCTAATTCAATCATTCTTTCTGCTGCTTTATGTAAATGGGGATAAATCCAAGTATTTGTTTCATTTAACCAATATTCATGGAATCCCTTGTAACCCCAACTAGACTGGGATGGACGACAGACTTGCTGAGTTGGATTAGCCCGCAGATAATCAGAAAGATGGGTCATTTCGTAAGTATTTTGGTCGTACCAACTCTTACGGAACAGAAAATCAATAAACCAAGGTCCTTCATACCACCAGTGACCGAATAATTCGGCATCATAGGGAGATATTACAATTGGTGGACGGTGCATGATGCCAGCTAGATTCTGTACCTGCTGTCCTCGGTTATACATGAAGTTACCGGCATGTTCTGCTGACTTTTCCCTTGCCCAATAGGGATCGTAAAGAGCTTTTTCACTCAAGCCACCATCTCGACTAGTAATACGGTGGTATTTAATCCCAGTATTTTTCCGTTGACCGTTGGGCATGATGTAGGGTTTGATATATTCGTATTCCGCTTCCCAACCTAAGTCTTTATAAAATTCTCGATATTCTACCGACCCAGGATAGCCTACCTTAGATGACCAAACCTGTTGGGAGGATTCGTGATCTCGAGCAAAAGCCGCAACTCCTGTTTCGGTGAAAATTGGCGCATAGGAACCAAAACGAGGACGCGGACGAGCGTATAAAATACCATGTCCGTCGGTGAGAAAATATCTTAACCCCGCATCAGCGAGCATTCTTTCTACGCCTTCATAATAAGCACATTCGGGCAACCAAATACCTTTGGGAGGACGACCAAAGTTTTCTTCATAATGTTCACAGGCTACCTGGATTTGCGCCCATACCGCTTGAGGATACATTTTCATCAGCGGTAGATAGCCGTGAGTTGCTCCACAAGTTATGATATCGAGGTTATTACTATCAAGAAATTGTTTAAAAGCTGTTACTAAATCGCGATCGTAGCTTTCCCAAGTCTGACGAATTTGACTAAAGGAGTTAGCGTAATATTCTGCAAGATACTTAACATGACCATAATGTTGATTATGTTCAATTTCCTTTTCTACTAACTCTTGAAGAAGAGCTAAGTGCTCGTCATAGCGTTCCTGCAATAGAGGATCTCTTAACATAGACACCAAAGGTGGTGTCATACTCATGGTCATTTTGAAGTCAATGCCATCTCGCTTAAGATTCTCGAAAACTTGTAGAAGAGGAACATAGGTTTCTGTAATAGCTTCAAATAACCATTCCTCTTCTAGAACGTAGTCACTTTCTGGATGTCGAACAAAAGGTAAATGAGCATGAAGAACTAGAGCAAGGTAACCAAGAGACATAATCGTATTTTCCGCAACTTTTCTATAGATGAATTAAGAGGCTGAAGCAATCTGGGTAAATTTTATGATATCTTAATCTTAGTCTTAAAAAAAGTTTAGTAAAAAACACAAAGCTTTAAATGTCCATCAATCAAAATACAATCTTATGCTTATTTACAGCAATTGAGGTTTCTTGGAGATAGACATCCAGGATGTAGACATTTCAATATTGTTTGTGTCAATATTGTTGCAAATTAATACTTAGGTATTTTTACAGCTTGAAAACTTTCGGATTTATGGCTAGTGTTGCAATTGTACGAGTGGCAAAAAGATTTAGATAATAATAACTCTGATAATAGTTATCTACAACTGCTTTTATTTGTGGATAAACGGCCTAGTTATCGAAAGAAAATTCAGCTTATTCAAGCTTATTTGGAGGATTTGAGGCTAGAGCATGATTTTAAACTAGACGTTATTGAAATTAGCAAACAGCCTCACTTAGTAGAGTATTTCAAGTTGGTAGCGACTCCAGCTTTGGTTAAAATATCACCCCAGCCCAGACAAATTTTAGCTGGTAGTAATTTAATAGGTCAACTAGAAACGTGGTGGCCTCGATGGCAGAACTCGCTTCAAAATATGTCTGGGGAAAATTCGGCAACATTAGAGCAATTAGATCCGGTTATTGAAAAGTCTTTAATTAAGTCTACTAGCTATTCGGATGATTTGATTAAGTTATCTGATAAAGTTTTTAGTTTACAGCAGGAAAAAGAGGAATTATTAGAGCAGTTAAGATTTAAAGAGCAAATTTTAGCAATGTTGGCTCACGATCTTCGTAGTCCGCTAACTGCTGCTTCTTTGGCTATGGAAACCCTGGAATTGTCAGAGGATTACGAAAATACGGAACAACGACAGCAACTAAGACAAAAGCTTTATTTACAGTCGAAACAACAAGTACTGATTATGAAGCGCATGATTAGTGATTTACTCGAAGCCTCAACTAGTGCGAACTCAAAATTAAAGGTACGCCCCTGTAAGTTAAATGTTTATTCTTTGTGTCAAGATGCGATCGCTCAAGTCAAAAAACAACTTAAGGCAAAATCTCAAATATTCAAAGAAGATATTCCCCAAGATATTCCCCAAATTTATGCTGATCCAGAGTTAGTAAGGCAATTACTGGTAAATTTATTGGATAATGCCATCAAATATACTCCTGAAGGAGGAGAAATATCTCTATCGGTTTTACATCGCACGAGTCAGAAAGTTCAGTTTAGTGTGAGCGATACAGGACCGGGAATTCCTCCAGAAAAGCAAGAACGAATTTTTGAAGGTCATTTTCGACTTCCTAGAGATCAAGAGAAGGAAGGCTATGGTCTAGGCTTGGCATTATGTCGCAAAATTGCTCGCGCTCATTATGGTCAAATTTGGGTCAATAGTTCTCTTGGCAATGGTAGTTGTTTTAAGTTTACGCTTCCTGTTTATAGGTAAATTAGGGATTAGGGGTTAGGTGTTGGGGATAGGGAAGATGGGAAAGTTAACTATTGCCAATTGCCTATATTAAGATTCGTTGCCCGATAAATACAGTTATGTTTTTCAAGCTGTGGTTTGCACTATTATTGACAATTGAAATAAGAAAATATAATCAGTTCTATAAAAACTGATAATAGAGTTTTTAGACGAGAAGCTACTCGCGATCGCTTGTTATAAGGAGAAATCTATGAAATTAGCTTATTGGATGTATGCTGGACCTGCTCATATTGGAACGCTACGAATTGCTAGTTCTTTTAAAAATGTCCATGCTATTATGCATGCTCCCTTGGGAGATGATTATTTTAATGTGATGCGATCGATGTTGGAGCGGGAGAGAGATTTTACTCCTGTGACTGCTAGTGTAGTCGATCGCAAAGTTTTAGCTCGCGGTTCTCAAGAAAAGGTAATTGACAATATTACCCGCAAGGATCAGGAAGAAAATCCCGATCTGATTGTGCTAACTCCGACTTGTACTTCGAGTATTTTGCAGGAAGATTTAGAGAATTTTGTCGAGCGTGCGCAAATGGATGCTAAAGGAGATGTCCTTTTAGCCGATGTTAATCATTATCGAGTTAATGAATTACAAGCAGGCGATCGCACTTTAAGTCAAATCGTTGAATTTTATATCAATAAGGCGCGGAAAAAAGACGAACTACCCCAGGATAAAACGGAAAAGCCTTCGGTAAATATTATTGGGATTTCTACTCTGGGTTTTCACAATAATCACGACTGTACGGAACTCAAACGCCTGATGGCTGATTTGGGCATCGAGATTAATGCGGTAATTCCCGACAAAGCATCGGTACATGACCTCAAAAATCTGCCCCGTGCTTGGTTTAATCTAGTTCCCTATCGTGAATTAGGTTTAATGACAGCAGAATATCTAGCGAAAGAATTTGACATGCCTTATGTGGATATTACGCCGATGGGTGTTGTGGAAACGGCGCGCTGTATTCGCAAGATTCAGGAGATCATTAACGCTCAAGGAGCAAATGTCGATTACGAAGAATATATTGAAAACCAAACTCTCTATGTCTCCCAAGCTGCTTGGTTCTCCCGTTCGATTGACTGTCAAAACCTGACTGGGAAAAAAGCTGTAGTTTTTGGTGATAGTACTCATGCGGTTGCCATGACCAAGATTTTGGCGCGGGAAATGGGGATTCACGTTGTTTTAGCGGGAACTTATTGTAAATATGATGCGGACTGGTTTAGAGAACAAGTAGCCGAATATTGCGACGAAATTCTAATCAGTGAAGATCACGGAGAAATTGGCGACGCGATCGCTCGTATCGAACCTGCTGCTATTTTCGGTACCCAAATGGAACGTCATGTGGGTAAACGGCTTAATATTCCCTGTGGCGTAATCGCAGCACCGATTCATATTCAAGATTTTCCTGTTGGCTATAAGCCTTTCTTGGGTTATGAAGGTACGAATCAAATGGCGGATCTCGTCTACAATTCCTTTACTTTGGGAATGGAAGATCATCTCTTGGAAATCTTTGGTGGACATGATACGAAAGAAGTTATTACTAAAGGAATTTCTGCAGATTCTGATTTAAATTGGACTAAAGAAGCCCAAGCGGAATTGAATAAAGTTCCTGGTTTTGTGCGCGGGAAAGTCAAACGCAATACGGAAAAATTTGCTAGAGAAAGAGGCTTTAGTGAAATTTCTCTTGAGGTAATGTACGCAGCTAAAGAAGCTGTTGGAGCATAAGGGATTGAGTAATGAGTAAGAAGTAAGGAGTAAGGAGTTTTTATTTCTGACTGTTAACTTGATTCGGTTGATACATTTGAAAATGCGATCGCTAACTCTGTTTTTATGGAAGGCGATCGCTTTTATTTATTTTGTTATTTTAATATGTAAAGATGCGAATTCTTAGTGCTAATCTCTGGTGTTACAATCCTTGGCAAAAATCGGCGATTGCGAATTTATGGCAACTCAATGCTGACATTCTCATCTTCCAAGAAGTCAAACCAAATTTAGTTAATTGGCTCAGAGAATATGCTTCAAAAGAAAATTTTACTTTCATTGAAGTTGCGATAAATGAACAAATGACTCTTTGTATGTTGAGTCGCTTTCCTGTTAGTAATAGTGAAATTATAGAGAGTAAAAATTTTGCCCAACGACCACAAATTAAAGTTGAACTCAATTCGGGAATAACGATTTTTAGTCTTCATCTAATGGCTCCGATTACTTTCAATAAATCTGCGCTTAGGAATCGGCAGCTTGAGCAGTTGGCTAAATTAATCAATCAGGAAACTAACCCTGTAATTGCGATCGGAGATTTTAATACTGATATTTCAGAATCTGTTTTTCAAAAATTGATGGCTGAGACTAATAATTGTTCTCATGGTAGAAATCATTTTCCTGGACGGAAATCTTGGTTGTCTGTATTGCCTCTTTTCTCGATCGACCATTTAATTTTTACTAAACATTTTCATCTGGAAAGTTTTGTGATGGGGGAATTTAGTTGGTCAGATCATTTACCAATTATTGCCGATTTTAGACTGTAACGTTAAATTTTTCTCTATTCTAAAAAGCGCCCGCTTACAGATCTCGGAGAAATCGCCTTTCTTGAGATGAGATTACGCGATCGCTTTTTTATTTCAATATTTATAATAAATCCAAATAGACTATTGCATTATGCTAATTCTTTGATAGCGTTTCTATTATTATGACTATTAATTTACGTTTAATTTCTAATGACAAATTATAATAATCCAAGCTAATTTAGTAAAACTAATTACTAAGCTATATTAAATTTTTCAAAATACTCAACGCTTATGAAACCTGTAAAACATGAAGGATATTGGTGGCTTCCATCTAATCCTAATAATAAAGTATTTGGTATTATGGAATTTTCAGGAAAAAGTGATGTTTTTCTTTCAATTTTAGGCACTTTTGTCCATAAAAGAATTATTGATACTTCAAATTATTATGAAATCATCTTAGGTACAACAAAAGAAGGAAAAGATATCAGTCTTTCAGGTTGTACTTGTATAAGTACTCACCTCCCTGGTCGAGGTATTACTCAGAAAAAATACAGAATCACTTCAGCATTTTTAGGAATTCATTATCAAACTATTGAAGAGATGAAGTTTTATAAAATTGTTGTACAGTATGATTATTTATCGTATTGGGTTTATTCAGGAATACCTAATTTTATTAATCAATGGAATTCTCAACAACCCCTCAAAAATTTAAATAATCCTAAACTGGAAGCTAAGACAATACAAGGGAAAGTAGCTATAAGAGTATTTGTAGAAAATTTTCCAGATTGTTTAGGATACACTGAAAATAAACGTTCACAAATTACAATAGATGATATAGAACAAGATTTAGATATAAATGAATGGTATTTGAGTTATTTATTTCCTTTGCAAAATCTATTAACTTTAGCTACAAATCAAAAAAACTTAATTACTAGTATATCCGTATATTCTATTCATAGACCTGCTACGATTCGTGATCAAGAAATGCCTGTTCAATTAATTTCTGGAGTTATATCTCAAGATCAGCCAGAAGACAAAAAATCAGATAAAATGCTTTTTAATCTTAAATATATAGAACCTCATTTTAGTCTTTGTCTTCAGAAATGGCTCAATATTAATGAAGAAATAAAAAATATTTGTGATATCTATTTTGGTCTTAAATATGCAGATTTTATGTACGGAGAATTAAGATTTTTATCGATTGTACAAGCCCTTGAATCTTATCATCGAATTAAAATAGAAAATAATTGCAATTCCCTGTATAAGAAAGAAAGAAAATTACAACATCAACAAAA
The DNA here is from genome assembly GCA_030065615.1 of Xenococcus sp. MO_188.B8. GTDB lineage: Bacteria > Cyanobacteriota > Cyanobacteriia > Cyanobacteriales > Xenococcaceae > Xenococcus. Next base: position 11,823 of record JASJDR010000091.1, read on the forward strand.
ATTAGAAGAAATATACAATGCTACTCCTAAGAAACATGTTGATTGGCTAAAACAAAAGTTAGCTTTTAGTCATGAAATAAGCTTTCAAAATAGAATTAAATATTTAACGTATAAACAGAAAAAAACTATCAGTCCTTTTGTAAAAGACAAAGATAAATTTTCTACAAAAGTTGGAAATACTCGTAACTACTATACTCACTACAATCAATCTCTTAAAAAGAAAGCCGCTACGGATGACGAGCTTTTTCGTTTGAGTCAAGTCTTAAATTTTTTACTACAATCCTGTATATTAACCGAATTAGGATTTAGTTCTGAATTATGTGCATCATTAATCGCTGAAAATGCTGAATATCAATACTTGATTCGGGAGCTAAGCCGAGCCAATTTTGAATGGTGATTTCTACTATATATTAGTTTGATTGTAAATGCGATCGCTGATTTTTATTTAATAAAAATCAACTTAGAGCAAAATCAGTATATTTTCTTCTTTTAGGCTGATGAAAACCTAAAACAATATCTTCTTTAGGAATACCTTCAGCTAATAAATCTAGAGCTATTCCATCTTCTGAACTATCGCTTTGTATCCAGATTTTTTTATCAATAATATCAATATGAATAATACAGGCATGAACCCTAACACCATCTTCCCATCCCGATGTAATCACTAAGTAACGGTTTTCATCTTTGCTAATAATTAATTCTGCTTTTAAATCTCCATAATGATAAGGAATAGCAGCATATTCTATTAGTATTTTTTCGATTATTTTTCGATAATTGGTTAATTTATCCATTGGGTAATAACCTTAGACATAATTTCAATTAATGAATGCGATCTCTTTTTTTATTTCGACATTTAGATTAATAAATTTTAATTTACACTGTTATTGCTTAACCACAAAGCGATCACTTCTTGAGTTTCTGTTCTCATTGCTAAACTTTCTATTTTGACAACCACTTCCATCTCTATAACTTCTAGCCAATAGTTGTTTAAACCAAGAAAAGTATACATAACCATAAAGGCAGTTCTTTTATTACCATCTATGAACGGGTGATTTTTGGCTAAACCATAACCATAAGCTGCGGCTAAATCGAAGATTGTCGGATTCCCATAAGCAAACAAATGTTTTGGTCTGGCTAAACTCGCGCCTAGTAAATTCTCATCTCTAATACCTGAAGTTCCGCCATGTTGCGCTAACTGATCTTCATGGATAGCTAATACTATTTTTTCTGTAACCCAAATAGGCTCTGGCATTATGCTAATTCTTTGAGCGCATTTCTATATTTGCGACTACCTTTTTTATAAATGGACATAGCTTTCTCAAATTCAGGATCGTATGCCGAGAGTTTTACGCCATCAGGGGTTTCTGTCACAAAAACTGTGTCTCCTTCGCCTACCCGCAGTTTCTCTAAAATTTCTTTGGGAATAGTTGCACCGAGAGAGTTCCCAACTTTACGGATTTTGATTTTATACATGATTTTATGGCTGAAGTAATACAAATATTATAACTTTAAATCTTGCTCTGGATTCCTCAATTTGGCAATTAGAATTAGTAAAACATTTAAAGGCTTCTAGATATCCTATAGACATGAACAAAGCTATTTAACGTGAATAATTATATCAATGTAAATGAGGGTACCTACAATATTTGCATATAATATTTCCAGTGACCAAAATGATGGTTAAAAGTTGAATGATCAGTGAAAGTTCAAGATATCGATATACAAATAGATGAGATTAGACAATTTTGCCACAAATAGCAGATTATCGAATTTGCTTTGTTTGGTTCTGTATTACGCGATGATTTCAACCCAGACAGTGATATTGATATCCTAGTTAGCTTTGTCACGAATGCTAAACGTGGCTTATCCGAAATACTACAAATGCAGGATTAGCTGCAAATTATCATCAAGCGCAGAGTAGACTTAATAGTTAAAACTGCGTTCAAATATATTGACAATTGGCTCAAACGTCAAAATATTTTAGAATCAGCAAAAGTTGTTTATGCTTTGCAATTGCTGAATCTCTTAATCTTTTATCGATATCGCGAATGACATTAAACTTATTCTAAACTACACAGATGGGATTAGTTTAAAAAATTATTTAATTGGTAAAAAAATCTTTCATGACAAACAGCATCACTCATTCCCTAATCTGAACTAAATTTCTCTCCTAATGTAATACTATTTAGAGATTGGAGTTAACTTGAAGCCTCAACTAAAGATATAAACAAGACAAACTACCAAAAACTCTCGGGCAACTATTGGAGAAACCGTTCTAACTTGGTCTGAACGATGCTGTTTTGGACTAGACAGAAAACGATTTGAAACAGCTTTTTTTCCTCTTTATTTTCTAATATAAACTTGGCTGTTTTATCTGCCATCGAGATCTTTTATTGATCTCAATTATTAATATAATTTTTTTGATTTTAAATAACAAGTAATTGCAATTAAAGTTCATATTTTTATGAGTAATCAATGCTTTAAATATTAAGAATATTTACTATTTATTAATATTTATTCAAACTTAACCTTCAGTATTAAGAAAAATTCAGATTTGTTTCGCGAGCATTAGTCAAGAAGTAAAAATGTATAACAATGTATTTTTTGAATTTGTGAAGTAATAATGGTGGCGAAACAGATAACGATTAGCTCTGATGAAAAGAAAAATACTAAATTGGTCTTTGATCTTTGCTTGTATGGTAGTTCTTGGGTTTGGATTATTGACTAATCAACAGACTACTGGTACCACAGAGAATGCAAAGATCATTCATACGATAGAGCGTTTGAGTTTTGGTATCGCTCCAGGAGATCTTGAAAAAGTCAAGACTATAGGAATTGAAAATTATCTTCAATCTCAACTTAATCCTCAAGCGAGCGTAAAATCTGCTCCTTTAATAAATTATTTAGCACAGTTAGATACTATTCATAAAAGTTCTATTGAATTATTGAAGCATTTTTACCAATATAAGATCCGTAGTCAGCGGGGTAATGGCACAATTATCACGGAAAAAAAGAAGCAGCAACTACAAAAACAAAGAAGGCAATTTCAAACAAAAGTACTGCGAGATGCTCAATATGCTCATTTAATACAAGCAACCCTGTCTCCCAATCAATTACAAGAGGTAATGGTAGACTTTTGGTTCAATCATTTTAATGTTCGGGCAGGAAAAAAAATAGTTAGGTTTTGGTTAGCGGATTATGAAAAGGATCTTCGAGAACATGCTTTAGGAAATTTTCGCGATTTATTAGGAGTAACGGCTCATCATCCAGCAATGTTAATGTATCTGGATAATGAGCTCAATACAGACCCTAACAGTGCTGCCGCTCGGGGAAACAAAAAGGGTCTTAATGAAAATTATGCTCGTGAACTTATGGAGCTACATACTTTGGGAGTTAATGGTGGTTACACTCAAGAAGATGTAATTGCTTTAGCAAAGATTTTTACAGGTTGGGGCGTAGATCGAACTGGTAATCATGGCGACGAAAATAATTTCCAATTTGATGAAAAACGACATAATTATCAAGATAAAACTTTTTTAGGACAGATTATTAAAGGCAGTGGACTTGATGAAGGGGAGCAAGCTCTGGATACCTTAGCAAATCATCCAGCGACTGCACGATTTATTAGTTACAAATTGGCACAATATTTTGTGGCGGATCAACCTCCAGAGAATTTAATAGATAAGTTGGCTAACAAGTTTCTGGATAGTCAAGGGAATATTAAGGCAGTACTAAATGTTTTGTTTCACTCTGAAGAGTTTAACGATCCTCAGTATTATGAGCAGAAGTTTAAAAATCCTTATCAGTATTTAGTGTCTTTAGTTAGAGTAAGCGGGATTACATCTCCTAATCTCAAACGAATCAACAGTATGCTTACCCAATTATCAATGCCGCTCTATAAGTGTCGAACTCCTGATGGATATAAAAATACTAAACAAGCTTGGTTAAATCCTGATGCAATGTTGCGACGAATCAGTTTTGCTACAGAAATTTCTCATGGGGCATTCAATAAAAAACAACCTGTGAAATCTCCACAACTGAAGGTTACTTTGGGCAATAATTTCTCTCAAACCACTAAAAATGCAGTCAAAAATAGTCCTCCTCGTTTACGTTCTGCCTTAATTTTAGGTAGTCCAGAAATGATGCACAAGTAATAAGTAATAGGTCGCAATAATGAAAAGAAGAAAGTTTTTAGAAAAGGTAGCTTTGGCAACCGGAGGAATTTTAATTCCTGTAGGGAGTCGGAGTTGGGTAGCTCGGGGAGCAAATCAAGTTAAGAATCCTCAGCGTTTGGTGGTAATTTTACTGCGAGGTGGGATCGATGGCTTAAATGTTGTGGTACCTCATCAAGAGACAGATTACTATGCTCTCAGGTCGTCAATTGCTATCCCCTATCCTGGGGAACCAAAAGGAGTTATAGATCTTGACGGTTTTTTTGGCTTGCATCCTGCTTTATCAGATCTAGTTCCTTTTTGGCGACAAAAGGAGCTCTCCTTTATTTACAATTGTGGTTCTCCTGATCAAACCCGTTCTCATTTTGATGCTCAAGACTATATCGAAACTGGAACCCCAGGAATTAAGTCAACTCAAGATGGTTGGCTGAACCGTTTATTAGCAGTTTTACCGACCGATAGACTTACCCAGGCTCTCAATGTTGGGATTACAACTCCCAGAATTTTACAAGGAAAAATGCCAGTAGCCAATCTCCGCCCAGGAAAAAACTCGCTCCGTAAGTTACCAATAGATCGGCCGCCTATACATAACGCTTTTGCTCGCTTGTATAGTGATGGTAGTGAGCTCGCTCAAGCTTATCGCAAAGGGGTTGAAGCTAGAGAGCTCATTATGGCAGAACTTAACCAAGAAATGATGTCCGCTTCGGGAAATGCAACTTCAGTTAACGGTTTTGTTGATGATGCGAAAGAAGTTGCTAGGTTAATCCGTGGTGATACGCGGACTCAATTAGCCTTTATGAATGTTGGTGGTTGGGATAGTCATGCGGCAGAAAAATTTATCTTAAATCGTTCTTTACCTCATCTGGGACAGGGTTTAGCGACTTTGGTTAAGGAATTAGATAATGTTTATGCCCATACTGTAATTTTAGTGATCTCGGAGTTTGGTCGCACCGTAAAAGAGAATGGCAATCAAGGTACTGATCACGGACATGGCAATATAATGTGGTTGTTGGGAAGAACAATTCGTGGCGGACAGATCTACGGTCAATGGGAAGGTCTGGGGGATTCGGTTTTATATGAGGGTCGGGATCTACCTGTCACTACTGATTTTAGAGAAGCGATTTCATCAATCCTATTAAATCATATTTCAATTTCCCAAAGTGAATTAGGAAATATTTTTCCTGGATATCAATTCCAGAATAGTCTCAATTTAATTAAGTAAGTAATTAACTGTACAAGATAAATTGGCTAGTGACCCTGCGGATTCTTACTTGCAAAGCTATACCCGAAGGGTCTCTGCTTACTTATTACTCATAGTTCACTGGTCCACATACTTTTATCTTCATCTTCATAAAATCGATATAGTAATGGTTCATCTTTAAAAAAATGCTCATCTAAGACATGATGAATGATTTTTTTGGTGACGAGATTTTGACCAATTATTACTGCTTTTTCTCGGGTTATGTTTAAATGTCCTACGAGCCAATCTACTGCTTCATTCCCCAGAAAACAATGATGATGTAGTTTTAATTTTTGGCGACGGGTTTTAATTTTTAAGCCATCTTCCCCCCGCATTTTAGCAACAATATATTTGGTATCTACAAGTTTAGATTGATTTTTTGTTTTAGAAGCTGAAGTATCTGGGTTAGGAACTGCTACCTTATCAACTGGTGGGTTATCTGTTGCTTGATAACGATCATCATGCATCCAAATCCCCACAACGTCATCTTCTTTTACCATTAGGGTAGCTGCTTGTACTTCTTCGTTGTCTAAAAAATCTTCTCTATATTCTTTGATCGCAACTTCAAATTCATCCAAGCCATATTTTTGTACTAGAGTAAATAGGTTATCGTTGTAAATCAAGCCAGGTTTATTTTTTATTTGACCTTGAATATTGGCTGTTGCTTGACAATATGCAACATCTTGGCTGGTTAGTAACATCATTGTTCGATATTCTCCTCATTAAGCTTTAGTTCTACTTGAGTTTTACGAAGTCAGAGGAAGCCCCGTTTTCTCTTGATGCGCGTTCCTTAGCCGAGGTTACCTCGGCAGGGTCGCACCGCTTTCACGGCGGGGTCTCTCTGACAAACCATTGCTTTGTTTATAGATTTATTTTTATTTAAGAGTCTATGTTATTATTGGTAATTTTTACTGTGAACTTACTAAATAAATAATCTTTATTTGTTGGTTAATGAGAGTTACAGGGAAATTATTCATATACTTGGATGATTTCTGTATATTCAAACTGGTTATTACTAGGCTTAACTAGAGGATATTGAACTCCATACAATTCTATCCAATCTTTTTGGCAATCGGGCTTAGGAGAGTTATAAGCTAACACATATTGTTTCCCTGTGAGATCAGTAATCTCTGTTGCTACTTCTCCTCGCCATTGGGTTTTTGTTACTAGAATAATTAGCTGATTAGCCAGTTGAGGAATTGCTTTAGCAACTTGTTTCCGATATATTTGATCCAGACTCCCGAAGGGTGAATCCATAACAATAGGAAAAGTGCTACTGTCTGGTCCGATTAGGGTATTCTGTTGACTCCATTCTTTAACACGATTAATAATTCCGCCAATAAAAGAGAGACTGAGAATTTGATTTTCTCCTGTAGACGCTGCTACCGGAATAGATATACCCGAAGTTTTTTCTACAAGAGTTAATTCGTAATTCTTATTTAATTTAGGGATATAAGGCGTAAAAGAGATGGAACTAAAGATTTCTCTTACTTTTTGTTCTAAAGAATCACGAAATTGTTCTTCTAAGCGAGTTCTCACTTCTATTAATCTGATAATAGCCTCTGCGGTTGCTTGAATACGTTTTTTAGTTAATATTTGTTTATTTTCTTTAAGTTGATGTTTGCTGATTGTCAATATTAGCTGAGATAGTTCTTGATTTTGAGTGGTTAGATCTTGTTGAATGATACCTTGTTTTAAGATTAATTCTTTGATCTTATTTTCGAGTAATTCTATATCTCTTTGAATGCTTTGAATATTATGATCTGGATATCTTCGTAGTTTTTTATTTACTGTTTCTAGTTCTTGCTCTAACTGAGAAATTTCCAGATATTGATGATTAAGGTAAGCTTGTTTTTGGTCTAGAGCCTGCCAAAGTTTTACTAGGATATCTTGATTTATCTTAAGTTGTGTTTCAAGTCTAATAGTTGCTTCAGAAATTTGTTGATTATCGGCTTGATTGAGTATTTTTGTCAGCTCTTTATATGCTGTAGTTTCAGGGGTAAGAGGTCGATTGCAGATACATTTTTCTTGCTGAAGTAATTGTTCAATAAAATCTTTTTTGACTCCAGAGTATCTATTTTCTGACTGATGTAAATCTTTAAGTAACTTGATAAATGATTTTTGAGTCTGGGGTAAGAACACTAAGTAACTTTGTCGAGAAATTAAGTTTTTCAATTCTTGCTTACAGTTTATTAAATTGTTCCTAGTTGATTGTTCTTGCTTGATTAATTTATCTTTGAGATATTGTAATTTATCAGCGCCATTTAATTCCTGGAGTTGATGGATCAGATTTTTTTTCTGATTTTCTAATTGTTCTATTTGCTGAATAATTTCTGTGACTTGATTTTGAGATTGCGAGATTGAATCTTCTAATTTATTTTGTGCTTGTAATAATTGTCTAGTTTCTGTATCTCCAATATTTTGCAGTTCTTCTTGTAGAGTTCTCTTGGCTTTTTTTAAATGTTCTATCGCACGATCTAAAACTTTTACCCCTAATAATTCTCTTGTGTCTTCTGCGATTGTGTTGTTTTCATGATGACGGAAAAAATTATCAATTCTCTCACCATCGAAGAAAAAATACTGATGTAAACTTGTGGGTAAAATTAGTTCAATAATATCTGCTGCTGATTCTACGGGGCTGTACCATTTACCATCATCATGAGAAACTAGAATAAATAATTTGGACTCAGTAATTTCTAGTTCCTGATTTGATTGTTTGACTCCATAACATTTGCGTTTTAATTGATAAAGTTTGTGATCGCGCTCAAACTTAATTTCTCCCCAACATTCTATAGCTATACCGACAGTAGATTCTGCGATCGCTCTTTTGTTGATTAATATTTCTGGAGCAGCAAAAGCAGCTGTAAATTGTTCGTATAAAATCCAGGTAAAAGCATTAAGAATTGCAGTTTTCCCCGAACCATTATTGCCATAAATAACTGTAGTATTTTCTTGCCCATAAGAAAATTTGATTTCAGGCGTTTTGCCATAGAACTGCCTAAAGTTACATAGTTGTAAAGAGATTAATCTCATTGAATTACTTCTTTAATGATCTGCAAAATATCTTCCTGAATATTACGAGGAGTTTTAAGATAAAGTTTGTCTTTTTCTAATTTTAGAACTTGCTGAATAATTGCTTTAACTTCTGGTGCTGCACTAGAAATTGGTTCTTGAATTGTACTTAAACTATACTTACTCTTTTTACTCATTGCTTATTACTTATTTACCTTATTATTTCTAATTTTTTTGATATAAAATAAGACGATTACCAGCTGGATCGTAAGCATAAATTTCTTGGCCGTGGGAAGCTGTAATAATATCACCTGAAGGTGGATAACCAATATCTGTTAAAAACGCGATCGCATTTGCCAAATCTACAACTTCTAAACAAATACTCATGCCACTACCTTGGGAGTTATTGAACTCGGTAATATGATCAATTTTGGGCTGAAAAATGGCTAAATGTAACTGTGGAAAATCAAACTCAGCATAAACATTTGGAATATAATTTTCTGGTTTTAATTGTAATAACTTGCTATAAAAATCTATAGTCTTGGTTATATCTAAAGTTGCGATCGCGATAAAAGCACGATTGTAAATTAATGTCATTATCTGATAGGGATTAGGCATTAGGAGAGAGTCATATTGAAAAGAGGAAAATCTGTATTGGTTTCAATTATATTTCAATCACAGAAATTCTCAACTATAGCAATCTTATGTGAATTATGAAAATTGATCGGTAGTGTGCTTGCGAAGCACGTGCTCTGCACGACCATCTTGCTCACGCGAGCGAGACGCTTGCAACAGCAAAGAACATCACCTTTTGCCAGTAAAAAAGGTGAATTAGCGTCTGTAGAAAGAAACATCTTTAATCTCGAAATTGGCGATATACTTGAGGATTAATGGGTTGATTGGTTTGTTGAAAAAAACGCCAATTTTGCCAACAAATCAATCTTAGAAAAAGAATTTGTAGCTTCAACAAAAGTGGCATAATAGACCCTATGGTTTCTCATCAATTTTACTCCTGGAAAAATTTTCGCTGTGCCTACACAGTGCATAATCCAAATAATGGAATATCAGAACAAACCCCTTTGTTGCTAATTCATCCCATTGGTGTCGGCTTATCGGGGATCTTTTGGCATCGATTTATTGAAGCTTGGTTGAGCCAAAATCCTGATTCGGTGGTGTATAATCCTGATTTAATCGGATGTGGTGCCAGTGACATGCCCTCGGTAGCTTATTACCCTATCGATTGGGCTGCTCAACTCAAATATTTTCTAGAATCAGTAGTTAAAAAGCCTGTTATCTTGGTAGTACAAGGAGCATCATTTCCCGTTGCCATTAAGTTAGAACAACAGCTTAAACAATCTCATTTAATTAAAGGACTAGTCTTATCTGGCCCTCCAGCATGGCGTATCATGACAGAACCAGTCAGACCTTTGCAACAAAAATTATTATGGAATCTCCTATTTAATTCCCCTCTTGGTCTGGGTACTCTATTTTATATCTATGCCCGTCGTCGTCAGTTTATCGAGTCATTTTCGATGCGTCAATTATTTGGAGATCCCCAACAAGTAGATCAAAATTGGTTAGATTCTCTAACTCAAGCAGCTCAGAATAATCAAAGTCGTTATGCCGTTTTTTCTTTTCTAGCAGGATTTTGGAGGGAAGATTATAAATCAGCTATTACCAATATTGCTCAACCAACACTTGCGGTTTTTGGCGAACAAGCATCCAGTATTAGTCGTGAAGGTCAAACAGAAACCCCCCAAGAAAGGTTAAATAATTATCTACAACATCTTTCTCAAGGACAAGGAGCTTTGATTCCAGGGCGTAATGTACTTCCCTATGAATCAACATCAGACTTTGTCAAAGTTGTTCAAGAGTTTTGCACAGAATTAGCCTAATAATAATCCTAGACAAGAAATCATATTCAGGCAAAATTTTTGACCCATTAGCTTTTACCTCTTATCTGTTACCTGTTATCTCTTATCTATCGACATGGAACTATCTTTATTTTTGGTCAAGTCTCATCGTTATGGCAAAGGCTGCGTAGGTTTTTATCAACACCCATCCCAATCAACTAACTCTCCCATGAGATTTTCCGTATTTAGACCCCAAGGAAAAGGTCCTTTTCCAGGTTTGCTATGGCTTTCAGGACTCACCTGTACAGAAGAGAATTTCATCGCTAAGAGTAATGCCCTCAGATTTGCTGATGAACATGGCATTCTGCTATTTGCTCCTGATACTTCTCCTAGAGATACGGGGATTGCAGGAGAAAATGAAGATTGGGACTTTGGTAGCGGTGCTGGCTTTTATGTCAATGCCATTAAAGAGCCTTGGAGCCGTCACTATCAAATGTATGATTATGTCGCCCGTGAACTTCCCGAACTTATTTTTAATGAGTTTCCTGTAAACTCTCAAACCTTATGGATTTCAGGACATTCTATGGGCGGACATGGTGCTCTAGTCGTGGGACTCCGTAATCCTGATTTATTTACCTCAATTTCGGCATTTGCTCCTATTGTTAATCCTATGGCTTGTCCTTGGGGACAAAAAGCTTTTTCTGGGTATCTTGGGGAAGACCAATCTCTTTGGCAACAGTACGATGCCACCTATTTATTATCTAAGGTATCAAAGGATATCCCAATTCTTATTGACCAGGGTTCTAGCGACCAATTTTTAGAAGAACAACTCCTGACTTCTCATTTTATTGTTGCTGTAGCTGAACTTAATTATCCTGCAAAAATAAGAATCCAAGATGGGTTTGATCACAGCTATTATTTTATTTCCACCTTTATCGAAGAACATCTAAAATGGCATCTTAATCAGACTAAACGACATCAGGTTTAAAACTAAAATAGCTCATGATAATAATGTATAAAAGATTTTGCCTCAATACTTACTTCTTGACTAAGCCTATCTATTGATTAATTTTCAATTGCTGACATATCCAAACTTAATTGTAAAAAATTATCATTATGTTTGGTAGATGAATTATTTTTGATTTCAAACTTATCTTGTTCCCAAAATAATGAACTACCAGGAATTGATTGATCTCTTGTTAGCCAATGAGAAAATACTTGTTCTCTGGCATCTTCTGGGGGCATTATTTGATAAATTCGTATGCGTTTTCTTCCTTTATCTTGACTTTCACAACGAATATATTTGAGACTATAATCAATCTTTTCTAAAAAACGTCGCAGAATTAAAACAGGACTAGAATTTTTAGCAAGTCCAATCCCCATTACGGTTTTAATTTCTTTTCTGTTAGCAAGAGCGATCGCAGCTAGTTCTTGAAGATCGAGATCGCTATTACGTAATTGACGGTGCCGATCTGCTAGTAAAGTAGGAATACCTAAAATTTCCATAGTGCCCACTACTGCTCCTAATTGTGAAATATTGAAATCGGGGATAAAAAGACTACCATTGCCATTTTGAATTAGCTTTTGGGCAATTTGAGTATCTCGATCTGCCAGAAAAGAACGACCTATAGTCAGAAAATAATGTAGTTGTATTTTTTCATACCAACCGTTATCATCTAGAGCAACTAATTGGGGGGTAACTGGTAAAAAATAACGTTGTTGTAGTTCATATTTTCTGATACTACGTCTTTGGGCAATATTTTTCACCAGACGTTTTTTGAGGTGTTGATATTTATCTTTGGTTAGTAAAGGAGCATCGGCGATCGCATTACATTCTGATTGATAATTTTGTTGTCGAATTTCACTAATGGCTTCTAAGAGACAATAGTTTTCTGATTTTTGTTGTGGGGTATTTTTAGGCCGATCAAGTTTAAATTTAATAGTATTAGCATCAAGGATTTCATGTCCTTCTTCTTTGAGAGCAGCTAAGATCGATTCGCGATATTTAATAGTACTAGCATTATAGCGAACAGCCATTTTTGCCCAACATAATAGGGATTCTGCCTGAAAACCCGTATCGATATCATCCAAGGTTTCTAAATCAGATTGTTGCAGAAGACGAATATTTAATTGGGTTAAACGATGCCCCGATGTAATTAAATTAGGAATTGAAGTCGAGCCATTACCGATTTTGAGAAAACTATAACTCGCACACCAGAGATAACGAGGAACATTAGTCCGTAAACGAGCCAAGGTTTGTCGCACCGTATTTTCTCCCTGAATCCCTTGTGCGATCGCCCAAACAGAAGTAAAATGATTTTCCAGTTCAATGGAAATTCCTGTTTCAATCGAAGGACTAGCTAAGACAATATCGAAATTAGCCAAAACGCGATCGAGGTTGCTCATACAATCATAAGCAGGGTGATGAGGATCGACTAAGGATTCAGAATCAATCCGCAGGATTTTTTTGTCAGGAAACTTGTGACTCAGATAAGATTCTAGAGTTTGGGTACCCCACTTACTAGTAAGCTTTTGTGCGGAAAGACAAACTAGAGGTTTACCTCCTTGTCGAATATGGGTTTCTAAATTCTTAACTAATTTCTTTGGACTCTTGCCATCGTAGTTATATACTGACCAAGATGATTCGCGATCAGGCTTCCATTTATTTTCAATAATAAAAGGTTGTAAATCAATTCCCGTTAGCGATGTTAAATAATCGATCGCGATATTACTTAAATCGGCATCGGCAACATATACTTGTCCTGAACCCAAGATGACATTTTGGATCAAAGCTTTCAGAGATTTCAAAATCGCTACCCGATGATCTCGACAAGTAGTAGAGTTTAATCCATGCCATAGTACCTGTTCGACTTCATCAATTATGACAATACTATCCGACCAATCATCAGGATTAAATTCTGCTTGGGAATGGGGATGGAGAGAATCAATACATAAACCATAACCCAGATTACTAATTTCTTGATGCTCCCGTACTTGAGTGACATAGGGTAGTCCGAAACGTTGGCATAAGGCTTTGACCAACTGTACCCGATGACCAATGACCAGAATTTTTTGCGACTTTTCCAGGGCTTTACTAACAAAATTTTCTAGTAATTTGGTTTTTCCGGTACCTTTAGGCGATTTAATTCCAATTAACTTATTTTCTGGAGGAATATTAATATTCAATAGATAAGGAGAGTTAACCACCACTTCAGGAGAATAGGTTAATTGAGTCCAGGTTTTGGCTTTCCAAATTTCTAAAGAAAGCGCATTCTCATAAACGCGATCAAAACTTTCTGGTCCGTGATTAATAATCAGATCATCAACACCTTTCCCCAGTTGACTATCCCAAGTAACAACCTTTACCTCACAACCTTGTTGCTGAAATAGATAACCAATTTTCTTGATCGCAGCATTCACCGCTTTAATCGTATTTGGCTTCGCATCACAATCAAAAACAATATAAATCTCTCTCCCTTGTCTCCTCGTCTCCCCATCTCCCTCTTTTCTCATAAATACTTGTAACTGAGGAATCAAACAAGACTTGCCAATCCTTTTCCCTGTCTCATCTTTCGGGGTTCGATAGCCGTTATTAATCCCGGGAAGTGCGATCGCGACATAACCAGCCGATAATAACGCTCCTGCTTTTTTCGCTCCTTCTGTCAAACAGACGGGGATTTCTGGATGATTAATGATCCATCGCCAAAAACCCAAATCTGGTAAACTACGATCAATGTCTTTTGCCGTAATATCTATTCCATAGCGACTAGCAATCTTGTGCCAAATGCTAGAAGTAACTTTGAGAGCAAATACTCCTGTGGGAGTTTTCGGAGGATGTTCGTATTTAATTGGTTTAGGACGCTCACTACTGTAACGAGGAGAATCAGGTTTAAAACAACCCCAAACATCTTCTTCTCCTGTGAGTAAATCAATTCCTGAGCACCACCAACCACCTTCTATCGTATGTGAATAAAGTTGAAGAAATGTTTCACTAATGCGCCCATCATTGCGCCTGGGTATAGCATCAGAATATAGCAAGTACTCTGATGCTGCAATCCCTTCTAGAGATACTACATTCAACCGAGTCAATTCTTCATCTACACCACTAGCTGACCATTCTTCTAGACAATTCATACTTACTCCATTTCTTCGCGGGTCTGTATGATAACACTAGATATAGTGTACAAGATTTAAGATTTAAAGAAAAATACACTATTTGTGGAATTGGCAAAAGATGTTTTGCCTAAGTACTCACAAATAATGTTTGCCTGAAATAACTATAATGAAAATCAACAAACTAATGCCGCTGCGTAAGCTTCTCTGGCTAATGCCAATCACTTTTAGTGTGATCTGTTTCACTTCTACTCCTACAGCGATCGCACAAGAACAGGTTTTGCGCACCTTAACAGTGACGGGAAAAGGGACAGAAATGGTATCGACAAACATCGCCAAAGTAGATTTGGGAGTCGAAATTCAGGGAAAAACTGCGGCAGAGGTCCAACAAGAAGTAGCAAGACGAACCTCAGCAGTAGTAGATTTACTCCAATCTCGCAATGTCGAACAGCTAAAAACTACTGGTATTCGCCTCCAACCCAATTACCAATACATTAATCAATCTAGGAGCTTAGTTGGTTATGTTGCTACTAATATTGTCAGTTTTGAACTCAGTACCGAACAAGTTGGCGTTTTATTAGATGAAGCAGTCGAAGTTGGAGCCACTAGAATTGATGGTATTAGATTTACTGCTACTTCAGAGATGCTTGCGGTGGCACAACAAGAAGCTCTGCGCAAGGCAACTTTGGATGCTCAGAGACAAGCAGATACTGTTTTGAAGGCTTTAAATTTTACTTCTCAAGAGATTGTAGGAATTGAAATTAATGGAGCTAAAATCTCTCCTCCTCAGTTTATTCAAGCTGAGCGATTGTCAGCAGCAGCAGCAACGGAGGTTAACACGCCAGTTGTTGGTGGTGAACAACAAGTTTCTGCTTTTGTAACCTTGCAGATTAGCTATTAAGCCAGTAAATAACAATTTTTATTCGAAGCGACTTGTCCCAAAAAAATTAGGGGTATTGTTTCCGCAAGCAAAACAAAAACCCCTAGCTTGAAAGGCTACTAGAAACCCCTCGTTTAATTTGATAGTATTTCTTCCTATTGCAATAAAAAAGTTAAGCCCTCTGAGGCAGGGGATGGGGTGGGGAAGTCGCTTAAGACAATCCTGATTTAATAAGTGTCTCTAAACTTTACTTCCCAATCCCTAACCACTGAATAAATAAACTTAACTATTTTATGCACTTTCTGCGTCAGCAGGAGGAAGAAGAGACTGAGGCAATTCATCTAAGGTTTGGTTGACTGCCTCACAAAAAGATTTCATTTGTAAGACTGTCATGGTGGGTTCAGCTTGTCCCTTTTCCCAACGACGAATTGTCGATACGGCTACACCGATATCCCTTGCTAACTGTTCTTGAGATAGTTGTGCTGTCAACCTTAGTTGCTTAAACGGAGAATTTGTTTTTTGAGGTTGACCTTTTTTTGGTCTTGTCATGGCGGTTTCGTTTAAATAGAACTGTTTTCTTGATCAGAAAAGCGTTTAATTGTTTCTAAGATATAGATTATACAACAATAGGCTTAAAATGATACTTCTATTGTTAACTAATCTTAAAATTTGGGCTTGACTAAAAATTCATGCAGATAATTAACCTTAATTTTTATCTTCAAACGACTCGATGAGTAACTATTCCTATAGATTATAGGAATCAAGTCCCTACGAGTAAAAATTTTCCCTTTAAGGATCGAGAAGCTTGAAAATATACAATTTTGAATTTATGAGCCAATTTCCAACATGAAAAATCAATACCTTAACTTAGGAGGAACAATCTGTCTTTTCTGTTTTACCCATTAATAATAGTAAATAAAAGGGTTACTATTACTAAGGAATTAATAATAGATAAATATCCATAATTTTCCGCAATCCTTGCGAGAACAGCATTTATCTTACTATGCTATCCAAACTATTTGTATGAAGTAATTATTAAAATTTACTCCCTACTAAGTAGTTAAAATTAAGTACTATTTATGCTACTATTGCTTTGAGTTAATTACCCATACTAGTAATGATGAATCAAGAATCTCTAAAATAGTTTAATTGCTGAGATATTGTTGCGATTCTTAATATTGTGAACATTTTTTTGACGCTTTTTATTCTTGACTTCGATTTAGCCGGCTCTCAAATCTCCCCAGATAACTAAGCTTCTAAAGTAAACTCAGCCCAAAATATCATTAATTAAAGCTAACTTCATCATCAAGTTAAAATACTCTTCAAAATTCCCAAATTTCTTTCTTCAAGGCCAAATTCACGATAAATTATTTTTGATTTCTATCGCATTATAAGAATAATACTCAATTCCTCGAGAAATTGTAGCTAGAAATAGAAAAAATTAAGATCTATCATTTTACTATTGATTATCATTAATATTTAATAATTAATTACTGGTCAAATATGGAAATAGGTATTCCGAAAGAAATCAAAGATCAAGAGTTTCGTGTGGGAATGACTCCCAATAGCGTTCGAGTGTTATCTGGTCAAAATCATCAAGTATTTGTGGAAACCAATGCAGGTTTAGGTAGTGGTTTTAGCGATCAAGATTATTTACAAGCAGGAGCCAAAATTGTCTTGACTGCGGCAGAAGCTTGGAGTAAACAGTTAATAATAAAAGTAAAAGAGCCATTACCCCTAGAGTATGACTATATAACTAAAGAACAGATTCTTTTTACCTATCTCCATTTAGCTGCAGATCGCCCTCTAACTGAGCGTTTGTTAGAATCTGGAGTAACTGCGATCGCGTATGAAACAGTAGAATTAGATGATGGCAGACTTCCTTTGCTGACTCCCATGAGTATTATCGCAGGACGGTTATCAGTTCAGTTTGGCGCTAGATATTTAGAAAAACAACAAGGAGGAAGAGGAGTTTTATTGGGGGGAATTCCTGGTGTGCGCCCAGGAAGAGTGGTGATTATAGGAGGCGGTGTTGTGGGAACAGAAGCTGCGAAAATTGCTGTCGGAATGGGAGCCAAAGTTCAGATAATTGATATCGATCTCGATCGCTTATCCTATCTAGAAGACCTTTTTGGTTCCCGAGTAGAATTACTCTATAGTAGTGCCCCTCAGATAGAAGAAGTTGTTCCCGATGCTGACTTACTTATTGGTGCGGTATTAGTCGTCGGGAGAAAAGCACCCATTCTCGTAAATCGTGATTTAGTCAGTAAAATGCGCGATGGTTCAGTAATTGTAGATGTGGCAGTAGATCAAGGTGGTTGTGTGGAAACTCTTCATCCTACTTCTCATACTAAGCCGACTTACATTGAAGAAGGAGTCTTACATTTTGGGGTTCCCAATATGCCTGGTGCTGTACCAGAAACAGCAAGTCAAGCCCTCAATAATAGTACCCTACCTTACAGTGTGAAATTAGCTAATTATGGCTTAGATGCTTTAGATAAAGATCCTGTCTTAGCCAGAGGGTTAAATATTAAAAATGGTCGCATAATTCATCCTGCTGTTCAAGAATTGTTTACAGATTTACGATGATTACTTCAGATGTGAATTAGGTTTGAGGTTTTAGAGGTGAGGGAATTCCAAAAAAAGCACATTTTTAAAACTGGTCTTCCCAATCCTCATCTCCCCAATTTTTTGATTTGAACAAAGTTACCGGATCATGACAGAAAAGAAGATTATTTTCAGTTTATTTAGTTTTGTAAGCATATTTTCAGATCGAGAGTGTGGTATGGTAATCGATAAAAGATTAACTTTTTGTTAAAACAGATACAAAAATTTAGGACGATTTGAGAGGCTAAAATCATGACCGATAAAAAAATAGTTATATCTCCATCGATACTCTCCGCAGATTTCAGTCGTTTAGGAGAAGAAATTCAGGCTGTAGATAAAGCGGGTGCTGACTGGATTCACGTCGATGTTATGGATGGGAGATTTGTTCCTAACATCACCATTGGTCCCTTGATTGTTGATGCGATTCGTCCTCTTACGAAAAAACCTTTAGATGTTCACTTGATGATCGTCGAACCTGAAAAATACGTTGCTGATTTTGCGAAAGCTGGTGCAGATATCATCTCTGTCCATGCAGAACATAATGCATCTCCTCATTTACATCGTACTCTTTGTCAAATTCGTGAATTAGGAAAACAATCAGGAGTAGTCTTAAATCCCTCCACACCTTTAGATCTCATCGAATATGTTTTGCCTGTATGTGATCTCGTATTAATTATGAGTGTCAACCCTGGTTTTGGTGGCCAAAGCTTTATTGCTGATGTGGTACCTAAAATCCGCAAACTTCGTCAAATGTGCGATGAAAGAGGTTTAGATCCTTGGATTGAAGTTGATGGTGGATTAAAACCCAATAATACTTGGCAGGTATTAGAAGCAGGAGCTAATGCGATTGTAGCTGGTTCTGCTGTCTTTAAAGCTCCTGATTATGCAGCAGCTATTGAAGGTATTCGCAATAGTAGACGCCCTGAATTAATTAGCGCCTAGTTAATTAAGTAATAAGTCATAAGTAATAAGTAGTAAGTGTTTAACTATTAGCTTTTTGATTATTACTAACTGCTAGTAGCTTAAGTTAATAAGTTTTTGACGATCGCCTTTTGATGGTGAATCGTCTTTTTTTGCCATCATGTTTTGGCATCGCTACTCAGCAGAAGTTAGGGTTCTGTTAACCAGCACTGTGAAACCAGAAGTAATACCAATTTGAATAAAGAATACGACCGATAAATGTAGGGGTTTGGCAGTGCCAAACCCCTACCTAAATTGTACATGTAGCAAACATTCTTTAATTTGGTATAAAAATGATGGTGGAAATTCCTTCTGAGTTTAAAGTAAAAGGTTCAGTAATTGTTGAACAAGTCAGGACGATTGATTTAAACACAATATGGTGGAGAACGACAGGCGAAATTTTACCTTCTGAGTTTGTAGATCGCGTAGTTAAAATTGTTACCGAGATCGCAGGTTATACCGATTTAAATTGTGTTCACAAGAGATAATGGTGGTAGGGGCGATTGGCCAATCGCCCCTACCGAATCAATTGTTGGATTCTTATTTTAAATTGGTATTAGTCAAAAATCAAAATAAGTGGACAGTCTGATTCTTCAACAGATCTCAGGGAAATCTTGAAGTTGAATTGTTATCTTGCGTGATTTCTATATGCGCCATCAATTAAAGTAGGAACACAATCACTGACATCGAATTCTGTTGCCAAATCAACGTCTTGTTCAAAACCTAGATCAATTAGTTCTTTTCCAGAACCACATTGCTTGATTAAATTTCCTAGACTTTGTTGAACACCTCGATATGCTATGAGCGCTGCTTGTGCTTCTGGTGATAAACTGCCCGTAAAATAGCTGATAATTGCCCCTGCTCCGATCAGGTCTTCAAATGAAGGGCGAAGACTACCATCACGCCATCTTTCCCCTGCTGGGACAACAGCAATGCGCCGTCCGTAACTCATAGCTGCTAAAGCTACAGCTCTGCAATTCCGTAAACATCCCGTCAAAGTTAGAGTATTTCTGGTTGCCAAGCTCAAGGATGAACCGTTGGGCGAGGGCAGTACCAGCCGAGTCTCTTTGCTGATTTGGGTTAATGATGCTGGAGATAGGGAATATTTACCAATACCACGCTTGTTTGCTAGTTCTGCACCAACAGACTGCGCAAATTCTTTTGCCGACTCATCCTTCCACTGATAGGGAAAAATAATCGCTCCTCGGCTATTGGCAATTTCAATGCAAGTTGAGAAGGACAGAACATCAACGATGATCGTGACATCACTTAGGGGAGCTAACTGCAAAACGCCCTGCTTGCCCCACTCACAACGCACATCAAATTCAGCTTGATCGAAGTTCATTAAATATAGTTTATAAAAAAGCCGCACGAAACGATACGCCAATGACCTAAAAAACCTCCTGAACGTAAAATGCGCCAGCGGCCGCCCCGCCGGAGCATGCTGCACACGACGATAGAGAAGGGCAGGGAGTTGTCCTTCTGGGGACTCGGTTGAGAAGAGCATTGAGTCGTATTCTCTCCATTCATATTCCTTCTCTGTATCCACCCCTCCATCACAAGTACCCCATTCTACCTGTTTTCCTAATTTTAACCAGATGTTATGTAAAATAATTATACTAATTGATGAGTCTTTGCTTCCTCCTAAACTTGACCAAATGCGCTTTTGAATTCTAAATCCGAAGCGTCCCTCACTATATTTAACCCAAAGTATGTCAATCTCATTAAGAGTTTTACTGGGGAATTTTTGGCATAGCTCATCCCAATCTTTATAACCTTGCCGCATCATTATCAAATAAAAAAGATAGGCAGTTTCCTCATCAGCTTTTCTCCAGTCACCTTGACGCAGATAATCTTCTAATTGACAGCAAAAATTCTCTTCTGATAATTCATCTTTTAGTTGTCTCAATTCTGCTTCTAATGCGCTATCAGCTTCTGGATTGTATTGAACTTCTAACATCTTGGAGAATCCCTGTCTAAATCTCACTTCATTCTCTTTATTGGCAAACAATAAGCGAAAAATTTCTCGCCATTTTTCCACACTTTCGTTTTCCTGCTGACCCCACAACTGATATAGTTTTTCGTGAGCCTTCCGGTATAAAGAATAGACATCTGATGCTTCAGGAATTCGGATATTAGGGATAATGTGGGGTAAAATCCGAGAGACATAATAAACTTGATTTTCTTCCTGAGCTTCAGAACTAACTTCGAGTAGTCCTAGCTGTTTCGCCCTTTGCAATTGTAGTTTGTAATTAGTTTTACAAACCGCTTCTAAAGCAACCATTGGCACTCGAAGTTCATAAACTAAGCAATAACTTAGAACCTCTTGTAGCTGCTCATCAATAAGCTCGTATAGTTCTTCCCAAATAATTTGTTTTTTCCACCGTTTTGGACTTTGTTCTAGTTCTGTTAGTTTATCTTCTGTATTTTCTCTGCCTAAAATTTTATTGTTGAGAAATTCCAGTAACCGAGGGTTCCCATCAGCTAAATTTAACGCCCGATTGCGTATATCTTCAGAGAGATTATCAGAACTAAAATGCTCTAAGCGATTGAGTTTTTTAGTCAGTTCAGCTTTCCTGAAAGGTTCTAACCCTTGTGAGAAGAAAAACGCCAATAAGTCAAAATCAAACTCGTAGCGACAGGTAATAATAATCCGATGATCTGTTCCTGTTTCTTGGATTGCCTTGACCAATGCTTCTAAAATAGAGGCGACTTCAGGCTTAAGGATGTATCGACCTTCACGGGGTTCGAGATTCCACTCAAAATCATCAAGAATAAATAGAAATGGTTTTTCTCCTAGTTCAGCTAATTGATTAAATAAGTAAGCTAATCGGGATTTCAGTTCAAGCTGATTATCTTCTAAATCAGCAATCAATTTTCTGGTTTGAGGCTTAATCAGTTTATCCTTGAATTTCCTAATCAAATAGGGTTCATCAATCTGTCTCCACCAGAGAATCTTTTCATGTTCAGGTAATCTATCCCACAGTCGAGAGGCGATGCTGCTTTTTCCCCATCCTCCCATGCCGTAAATTAATACCCCTACTTTGTCATAATCTGTCTTGAGAGTCCGCAAACAATTCTGTAACTGACGACGACGACCAACAAACTCCTCTCTTCTAGCAACTCTTAACCGATTCTCATCATCTCTGAATTCTAGGTTGATTCTTGGTTGGGGCAGTTGTCTTCGTCCCCTTGTCCTTAAAGGAGTAACTAACGCTTGGGGTAATGTTGTTGCTATATACAAACGTAATTTATGCCATTGTTGCTGAATCAACACTTGGTAGACGGAAGAAAGAGCTTCTGTCAAACTTCCCCCCTGAGATAACTCCCAATATAATTGACTAGCAGCAGCCGTAGCATCGGTATCACGGACTCGTTCACCCCAACCAATTACAGCAGTTGCCCCCATATTCAATAATTCTTCTGCCATCGAGGGGATTGCAGCATCAGAAGAATAACCTGTACGACAACCAGATAAAAAAATCAAAGGAGGTAAAGAGG
>JASJDR010000321.1 GCA_030065615.1 Xenococcus sp. MO_188.B8
GATCGATGTTGCACCAGAACAATCCATTATCGATCTCATTCGTCTCATTCAGAGCTTATCTGATTTACTGGGATGTAGTGTAGACGTTGCCCAAAGTACAGCATTAAATCCGTTAATGCGAGATGAGGTGATAAAAGAAGCTATCTCTTTGGAGCAACTTTAAGGGAGTAGAGAAACTATGAAGCGAAAACCTCTCCTCTTTCTCAAAGATATCCTGAATGCCATTGAAAGAATTGAAACATATACTTGTAACGGCAAAGAAGCGTTTTTGAATAGCTCATCTTTGCAGGATGCGACCCTCTTTCGGTTACAAACTATTGGAGAAGCAGTCAATCAGCTTCCAAATGAACTGAAGGAAAAGCATTCAGAAATTCCTTGGCGACAAATTGTTGGCTTTCGCAATCTACTAGCTCATGTTTACTGGCAGGTCGATCTTAATACCGTCTGGACGATTCTTGAGGCAGAAGGCGAGTTGCAATCTTTAAAAGCAGTAGTAATAGAACTTATTCGTGATCTTTCATAGGGAAAAAGCCTATGTTTTCGTAGTGAAAGTGCTTAAAAACTAATTTGGTAATTTGCCTGAAGTTACTATATTCTAAAGGCTACAGTTCGCAGCGCGAGAGAAGAGAGAATATTTGGCGACTGGAATTCCCACAGAATTCCCCGCTATCAGGTCGGTAGGTTCTCTGGTCGGTAGGTTCCCTACCCTCACAACGTTGATGTCTTTATGAAATGCTTCCAGGTTTTGGTAGCTCATATAACCTTCAGAACTTCCTATTCCTGACTCTTTAGCTTTCCATCCTACCTCAATATAGAACTTTATCCAATTTTTTAGATCATTTGGCCTTGGACTTCCATTCTTTTGCCAGATATCTTTCTGGACGCTGAAGCCGAATTTTCCTTGACTGGATTCCAGCCATAGTCGGTCTATGAGGCGTAAATCTTCACAGGAAAAGTTATCAATGTCTTCTGTCCTCAACCACCCTTGATATTCTCTGTTGTACCCTTGATATTCTCTGTTGTAATGATATTCTCTGTTGGCAGCTTGAAGCATTGCTCTTGATGTTTCTCTATCTGCCTCTTCCCACTTTCCTGCTACTAGATAATCACGCAATTGAGTATAGTCTACTCCCGTTGCCTTCGAGATTAGGTTTTTTTCTGGCTGGCTTTGAGGGGTTGATGGAGAAGGGAGCGGTTGCGTTACGACATCCGTAGTAGAGTCAGGGGTAGATTGAGATGATTGTGTCGGCTGTTCCTGCACTGAATTAAACGAGAATTCGCCCACTAAGGAGGACTGCTCCCAGGGGGTTTGCCTTCTATTGGTCTCCTCCTCAACCGCTGCTCGTACTTGCTTGAACATTAGTTCTACAGGTAAATTAGGGGTCTTGATATGTTGTAATAGATGGAAAGTAAAAGGGGAATTTTCCCCTTCACCATCCTCGGCAAAGGCACCAGGGGCTGTGGCAAAGGAAATTAAGGTTCCCCGTGCCGACTGAACAGGAGCTAAACCCCGAACGAGGCTAGAACCACGATTACGAGAACGCCACCGCCGATAGAAGGGATTATCTCGACAGGCATCTATGATAACGATATTTACCTGAGTCTCTGCATCTTCCATCGCATTGAGCACCTTACCGAGAGGAACAGCTTCATAACGCACATCATTCTGACGATTGAGCTGAGCCTGGAGGGGAACTAGGTAATTTTCTCCGTTCACCTGAACGCCGTGTCCTGCATAATAAAATATTCCTACCCCACCTTGGCGTAATTTTTGGTTGAAATCCTCGATCGCTTCTTCCATCTCTCGCAGATCTTGATTTTGGAGCAATATGACTTCAAAGCCCAGTTCTTGGAATGCTTCAGCTACATCAGTCGCGTCATTGACGGAGTTAACTAAGGGATCTTCTTGATAAGCCCCATTGCCAATCACCAAAGCTGTCCGTTGTTGTCCTTGAGCGACTAACCGAGTCGCGTCCTTGATCTCTTGCCACTGATTTACTTGGGCAGGCAATTCTCTGTTCCAGGTTTCTGGTTTATTTCCCAGGTTGGCATCTGAGACAGTAACAGTTTGAGCGTTATTACCAGTTAAAACAAAAGCTACCGACATTAGGACAGTGGCAATTGTGCTTCTATAGGGCAGTCTTAAAGGTAACATGGTGAGATTTTCGAGAATTTCTGATAATTTCAATCTAAAGGTAAGCAGTTGTAGTTACCAATTTGTCTAGGGTCTAGCTCCTACTAGCCTAATTGTCATGGTTTCCGCTGACTCAAACAGAATTTTTTTGACCACATGAATCTTTTCAGTCTGACCAGATAGACGCTCGAACTCCTCCTGACTCAAAACCGTTTCTAAGTTAAGCACTGCTGTCTGGGGTGGATTCCCCAGGTTGAAAGCATTGACTGGAATTTCCTCCAAGGGGATGGTTATCCCGCGAATGGGCACTCGCTTTCTGTTTCCCTCTGGGGTGGGTATCCAGACATCTCCCTGAAATTCTAATTCTTGAATCTGGGAGAGAGGAACTGTTTCTGAAAAGCCGTTAGCTGCGATCGCCAAATTTTGTGAATTAAAAGCCGTTAACATGCCTGTGTAAGAGCCTCCCTGTTTTAGCCTGACAATAGTTGAGGAAGGCACAACTACCTCCAGTAATTGCTCTTCATTGATGCTTGGCGAACTTTGAGCGATTTTCCATGACTTGTCAGCAGTCAGACTTGCATCTGCGCCTATCCCAGGGATTAATACAGCAAAGATTATAGCCAGATTACAGACGCGATAAACACCTTGCATCACTTTGAATTCACCCTTGTTTGACGGAATGCTACATAATACATTAATTTAAGTCAAGACATGCTAAAAATCAATGACTTCACCTCCTCAGAATGATCAAGAACTTAACCCTCTTGGTAAATTACTCAGTTTACTAGCTCTACTAGCAGCGGCACTTTACTTTACTGGCTGGATCTACCGTTGGGCTTACTTTGGCTTTTTTCACGTAGAATTCACTAGCCTCAACTTGCCCCTAGAGTCGTTTTACTTTGCTGCCTTCAGATCTTTGCTGGGGCATCCCTTGATCATCTTGCGAACTATAATCACCTTCGGCATCACTTTGTTGGTAATTATTTTTACTCTGCAAGTCATCCAGAAACTTCAGGGATGGCTCGTTAGATACCAAGGTAATATCTCACTCAACCTGACTCTTGCGCAACAAGGTTTACTTAGATTTTGCTACTCCCTGATCGATGAGCTAATCATTGTTTTATGGACATTAGCAGCTCTCTTTTTCCTGGCTCAGTGGCAGGCAGATCGCGATGCCTTTAGAGATGCAGTCAATGAAACCTCTAGACTTCCTGTAGTTACTGCCATCATTCGAGAAGAGAATGCAGCACTGGGGCGGAACTTAGATAACCCATTGCTCAATCCTTCTGGCTTTCGTCTTATTGGCGATCGCAGCTTGTACGAGACGCTTCTGGGCAAAGAACTTACTGATATTAGCAATCAAAAACAGCCAAGAGTTTGGCGTTTATTAATCGATCGCGATGGTTATTTTTATATCTTTCCTGCACTGCCTGAGAGAGATCGTAAACAGAGTGTTCCCGTGCTCATCGTCTATGAAAGTGGCAACGGCGATCAGCTAACTATTCTCAGTCCTAAAGTTCAGAAAGAATAATCAAATAACAAGTAGCAGCTTAATTGTCGTTACTAGCTTTTCATTTAAGCTACATCAGACAGTAAAACTGCACCAATGATAGAGCGCTCGTTAATGCAGGTAATGCGCTCCTCTTGAACATACAAAACGGCACTAGGAATAGTTTTCGCCGTGGCATCATCCAACTGCAAAGATTTAACCGATGCCAAATTAATCGCTAGCTCTTTTGTGGAACGATAACTATCACCCCTAGATGAGTAAATTCCCCACTCTCGATGCCCTTTAGGGCGAGCTTGCCAGTGAATCAGAATAAAATCCCCGTCTAGCCCAAACTCGTCAATTACGGGCTGGAAATCAAGCTCTAATTCGCTCCCCGTTACCCCAGGAGTAGCAACTTTGAATTTAGCCTGTTGAATCTTGGTTATCTGCTTCATTGCTCCTCCTCTAGAAGAATTAATTTCTCGGTTGATTGTTCAATATCCGACTCCACCTGTTCGAGAACGGCAGTACTCTTTTCAGTCAATTGCTGAATGCGATATTTTTCATGAGGGGCGATCGCCGAATTCACCGCAGTTTGTTCCAAAGTATCGGAAACCTTTTTAACTTCAGAAAGTGCCGAACCGACTTGTAACTTATATTGGGCTAGCTCAATCTGATAAGCTTTAGCACGGCTGACCGACCAGCCACAACCCATTAACCAACACATCAGCCCGAAAGCTACAAAATTCCAAGCAGAAGGGGGAAAAGAATGAGACTTTCTGATTACCATCTTGCTTTTTCTCCTCGCCAGTCAGTGTGAGTGAAATTTTTATCGATATAGCATTTATAACCACCAGCATTGTGATGAGGTTCAAGTTGGCGGGCTATCTGCGCCGGTGTAAGGTGAGAACAGACCCAATCAACCGCATCACCATATTGATGCCGTGACCATTTAGAATTGCTAACTTGGGAGTTAACGTGAGCTGGACGATACCAACTATTCACAATAATTGGCTTACCGCCAAGCGAATCTCTGTACTTGTCCATATTTTTAGCAGTTTGGACAATATTCTCTTCAATATTGAGAGCAGAAATAATTAACTTGCCATCAATTACTAGATCTTGAATTGGTCTAGTACAGTTTTTAGTAGCTTCCCCCCAAGTAAAATGACTATCAGGGTAAATAGGAGTACTACTATAAACGTCTTTGCCAGAAGGTAATCGCATCAAAAAAATCCTTTTAACTAAACTACTCGACTGTTGTGATTTGAAAGAGCGATCGCTATCAAAAAATCAACCAGGCACCTCCTTGCGTTGCTTGGCAAATAACCGCGAAAATACCTCGGCAGCAGATTGACCTTGTTGAAGTTGGTCATGAGCCAATAAAATCAGATCCTCAATCAACTTTTGTCCTTGTTGTCGACATACTTCCCCAATGGTTTTGATGGGGCGTGAAGGAATTTTCCCTCTACCTGGTATCAGTGAAGATGGTAAACAAGCCAGATGCAGGAGAGAATAGGCCACGAACACCAGACACCAATGTTTTTGAATGGCTTCGGTGCTGCGCATGCGATATTTATCCAAACCCAGATGTCCCTTACTGTCCTGATAAAAGGTTTCTATGGGCCAACGTTGTAGGTAAGTAGCCAGGATTTTTTTCGCTGACCAGTCAGTTCGGTTAGTGACTAACACCGCATAAGTCCCAGTCAACTCGGGATTTTCAAAACTGATGACCAGACGCACTTTTCCTAATCCGGGAACTCGCAGACTTCGAGTAAAACACCAGTAGGATTTATCTTCCAGCTTCACTTTTCGGTAAGCGTTGCTTGGAATCAGTGGCACTAATTCCTCAACTTTGATGTGAGGACCAGTTAAAGTAATCGGCTGTCCTCCCTCATCACGGAGCACAAAACTGTTAACTTCCAGCTTCCGATTCTTTTTGAGTAGACTGACCCAATCCAACTGATGCTCTTTTAGAGTAGCTACGATATCGGGTGCCAGATACCAACTATCCATCAACACGGTAGTGAAGGGTAGGTTTCTGTTCTTGGCTTGTTCAATTAACTTAACGGCTAAGGCAATTTTAGTCTGAAATTGATTGTGTAAATCCTGGAATTCTGGATCTTTAAGTAGAGTCTGATCTACCAACTTGTGAAGTTTTTGCCGTTCCTTTTTCTGTTTGGGAATTTCCAGATCAGGAAAATACTTTTTGACAAATTCCGACCACCGAGTTATTTCCTCGTAGCGACGATAGATTTGTAGGTCAACGGGAAAACGGACTGCTCCTGACAAGTAGTGGCTAGTAACCAGATTATGCGACAAGGGATAGGAGTGATTTGAATGATTGTAGTGTCGGTCAACGTACTCGAACAGACTTCCCACATGCTCGCACAAAGTATCGTCCAAAAGAAGATAAGATTCCTGGGCCGAAAGCCGATGGCTTACTGTCTGGGTTAACAGATACTTGATGCGTTGCTCTGTTAGTTCTTCTTTACTCCAAGGTGCTTGAGAGAAAAATCGGGAAAGGTTTGTCTTGTCTGCGCTTTCCAAAATGCAGCGACTAATGTTGGCCAGACTTTTGTTAGGAAGCACCATTAAGCCAGTCAAGTAGTTCTGAAAGTGCCGAAACTGGCACTGGTTCTCGAACAGATCACGAAAAGCTTCCGTATGTGTGGTGACAATTGGTGCTGGTTTAACTATCGGTAGTTGCATCCTGCTCTACTTTGGTCGGAAAACTCTCTGAGGTTATTTAATCACACTAGATGTCAGATAGGGAAACGGATAGGGCAAATCACAACAGTCGAGTAATCAACCATTTAAAATCCTTAATACTTTTCGTAGTTATTAGTTATTAATTCCTCTGGACTTGAGTAAACGCAAACGCTTCTTACGAGCAATCTCTTGTAGGTCTACATTACGGTCTGTTTCATCGACAATTTCCCCTGTGAGAACTTCTAGGACATCTTCGAGGGTAACTACTCCCGCCACTCCACCATATTCGTCTAAGACCACCGCTAAGTGTTCGCGGTTTTCCTGAAATACTTGAAGCAGTTTGTCAGCGCGATTAGTTTCAGGAACAAAATGTACAGGACGCT
>JASJDR010000092.1 GCA_030065615.1 Xenococcus sp. MO_188.B8
GGCTTTTCGCTTTTGTCTTAGTTGATGAAACTCAATCAGGATAAGGGTTTGATGGGGATATGACCCTTTATTTCACGAATCGTTGCCATCCCCCAAGATCGGACCAAAAATCCATCTCGGCTGAGATTCAGTTCCCATATTTGCTTCGATAATTAGCGATCGCGGATTGGAGCTTACCCTTCAATACAGGGGGATTTTCTAGCGCTGCCAGGAATAAATCGCGATCGCAATCGCTCAAAATTAACTTCTCCTGCTCCGCGATCTCTTGTTGTGCAATCGGCAGTAAATGAGGGATTCAGTTTCATTTTCGTTTAAGTTTCGTTTAAGCCAGATAATGGTAATTATCTTTGATCCTAATCCTGGTAGTAGCTGAAACTGCGACTTTAAAGCAATATTAGACTTTTGAGTTCATTTTCCTTGGTAATTTTAATTACCTCAAATGAAGAATTACCGGTACTCTCTACAAATTAGTGGAGGTCAGGCAAAAAGGGAAGTGCATCAACTAAAGTAGAAAATTGTCACTCAAAATGCGATCACGCAGTGCCTCGCTTTGCGAGATCAGCCGAAGGCTGGCGCTGCGCGATCGCGACTACAAGAAAGCACAGCAAAATCAATATAGTTTCTATCTTTAAATAGTTCATCGTCTTCATAGAGAATCACTGAAGCCCCAACGCATTTAGGATTCATATCTGCGATAATATAATTAAATTATTTAGACAATATTTGATTCACTTTGCTTATATTATAAGGCGAAAAATCTGACTGTGAGATCGCATCCTCATCAGCCCAAGTTATAATGCTTACAGAGCAAGGGTTTCGGCCTCTATTGCCCATAACTCCAGCTCTAGGCATTTAAAATGACCATAACAGTATTTTCGATTCTTATCATACCTAATTTTAAATGCTTATACTTGCAGTCTGAGCAGAACTGCCAACCCGATTAATATCAGTAGAGGGAAAGAAATTCACCCAAACATGCCAAAACATTCCAGATTTCAAGGTTTCAACGCGATTGAGAGAAAAGAAGATGCGAAGATTTAAATCAGCAAAGCAAGCCCAAAGGTTTTTATCTTCAGCAGAGTTGATTTATCAGCACACTCAACCTCCCAGGCATAAATTATATCAAATCACTAAATGTTTGCTACACATAAGGCATCAACAATAAATGGATAACAAGTAATTGGCCGAAATATAGGGTTCATGCGACCAGAGGCAGTGAGAAGCTGAAACCTTTACTATATAGACGTTATAGCTCTTAGAATCTTCAAAGGGGTTAGAACCAAATTTTTCCTTAATTGATAAGTTTTCTAAATATATCTTATTAAAGAGATTTGACAAAAAATTTCAAATCTGCATTTTTCCTAAACGAATTATAATATCGTCCCCTCTTCTTCTATGCTGTCTCAAGATAAACTGGCGTGAGAAGAAGATGAATGGTGAAACCAAATTGGGGTACAGAGGAACTAATTGATCTGCTTCTCACCACAGAAGAAGCGAACGATGAGTCATTAGAATCACAACCATGGCACCCAGGACAACTTAAAGCATCAGATTTTGCTTTCTTGAAAACTGACCCTGGAGCAGTTGGATTGGACAGTTTTCTAACTGAAATCAAAAAGCTGAAGTTAATTCGTGCGGTCGGTTTAGCTCCTGATTTATTTACAGATCTTTCGACAAAATTGGTGAAAACCTATCGTCAGCGAGCAGCGACAGAATCACCCTATGATATTCGTCAACACCCAATCGCAGTCCGCTACAGCTTAATGGCAGCATTCTGTATTCAACGTAGCCAAGAGATTACAGACAATCTAATTGAGTTACTTAATCAAATTATTCATCGTATCGATACCAGAGCCGTGAGACGTATCAACAAAGAATTAATTGATGAATTCAAAGCAGTTTCAGGCAAAACGGGTTTATTATTTCGCCTCGCCGAAGCAGCTATCGCCTCTCCTCAAGGAGTCATCGAACAAGTTATTTATCCTGTTGTCTCTCTAAAAACCCTCAAAGATTTGGTAGCAGAATATAAATCTACAGGAACAATCTATCAGCAAAGGGTTCATACCGTAGTTCGTAACTCCTTTGCCAGTCATTATCGCCGAATGATTCCCCAACTATTAGAGGTATTGGAGTTTCGCTCTAACAATGACATTCATCGTCCCGTAATTGAAGCCCTGGAACTTCTCAAAAAATATGCTTACAGTAAAGCTCGATATTATGACTCCTCTGAAGAGATCGCCATTGAAGGCGTATTGAAAGCAGGAGCTAAAGAGATTATGCTCGAAACAGACAGTGAGGGCAATGAGAGAATCAATCGCATCAACTACGAAATCTGTGTTCTTCAAGCCCTCAGAGAAAGACTCTGTTGTAAGGAAATTTGGGTAGTCGGAGCTAATCGCTGGTTCTTAAGCCGTGACGAAACATCAGTAAAATAATTGCTCCATCCCTAACTCCATGACGACCTACTTTTTTAGCGGAGCGAATCATGGCATTAATTTCTGAGGTACGCAGATATTCTCTGTCTCTCGTCGATGGTTTTTTCGGTGGGGGAGGAAAAGAAGATAAAAACTTTGCCGAAAACGGAAGTTGGGCGATGAAAAGTAGCATGGGTCAAGTCCTCATGCTGACGTTTATATTCTTATGATACTTTGCCTAAAACGATCCTAACTAGGCAAAGTTCTCATTTGTATTTCTTATCAATTAAGCTCGAAAATAGCGTAAAAAACATCGTTTTAATGACAGGCTGCCTCTGGTCGCACGAACCCTATATTTCGGCCTTATTTTAGTTTGACGACATTGATTCATCACCTCCAAGCGGCGCTCATTAATTTTGTCTGATGACCAAGGTGCATCTGTTAAAAAATGGTGTAATTTGTGATAAGTTACTTCTACCGCATCTCTAGCCATCTGAAATACATTTTTTCTCTCACTTTCACCCAATAATCCTCCTAAATACTGTCTAAACTCTCTTTTCTGTGCTTTAGTCTTCAATAAATCATCAAAGCGTTGACACCATTTATCAAAACAGGGAAGCATGGCTGTAGGAGTAGTTTCTTTCATCTGTTATTGTTTTGACGTAAAACATAACTATGGTAAGCATTCTACCTCTTTTTAACTTTGTTAATTGTTTAAGTACCGCTAAGTTAGTTTTGTCTAATGTGGCTTAGATTGAAAAATCACTTTTAACCTCGTCCAAGCAGCGCTTCAGTATGGTTGCAAGCATAGGGGATTTGACAATAGACGTATGAGTTCCGGAAATTTCGTAGATTTTCATCCCCCCAGCAGCCAGTCCCTGCCACCCCAAATTTGGATCTCTAATGATACCTGGAGGTCGTTCACTTGCACGAAACAAAATTGCTCGTCCAGAAAAAGGCTGAGGCCTATAGATTGTTCTTGCTTCAAAATTGGCTGCCCTAACAGTTTGGATTTCTTCTGGTAAAAGCATTTTACGACTTTGAAATAAGCCATTGGTAAAGGCGCTAGCATAATAGGGTCGAGAAGACTTTCGTAGAAGGGCGGTGATGATCAAATTAATCGTCTTTTCAGCCTTGCTGGGATGCATCACTACATTTTTATACTTGTCTATTTTTTTATTGATTTGGTGGTTAAAACGGGTCTCCTGTAATCTTGAATCACTATTCTTAAACTGTTTAACAAGTTTAAATTTCTCGAGAACCTTGAAGCCCGCAGCTCGTAGCCCACGGTTTCTTATCTCGCTCAAAATATTGCCAGGAAGGCGCATCACCCGACGAATCACATCAATACCTACCCAAGTTATTACAGATCCTAGGCGTGTTGTCAGTGGCAGAAGTTTAGGATAGCCAGGACCATAGGTATCAAAGAGGGCGAGTAACCCCACTGACTGTCCTTGTTTTTCAAGTTGTCGGGCTATTTCCCACGCGATTAGTCCACCAGTAGATAAACCTGCTAAATAATACGGCCCTTCTGGTTGAATAGTTCGAATTTGCGAAATATAAAATTCCGCCATTTCCAGAATATTACTGGAAGGCGTAATATTACCGTCAAGTCCTCTAGGTTGAAGACCATAAACCGGTTGATCGCTTCCTAGGCTCAGCGCTAGATCGCGATAGAAAAGCAAGTTACCTCCACCCGCATGCATATAAAACAACGGTGGTTTTGATCCGTTAGGTTGAATTGGTACAAGTGAAGACCAAGGAGCGAGCCAATTCTTTTGGCGGATTATGTTGGCAAGTGCTTTGACCGTAGTGGCTTGGAAAAGAGTAGCCAATGGTAATTTTTTGCCAAATATTTTCTCAATTTCCGTAAAAAGCTGTACAGCCATCAAGGAATGACCGCCCAAATCAAAGAAATTATCATTTACTTTAACAGTTTTAAGTGTAAGAACTCGTTCCCAAATGTCTATCAATTGGCGTTCTAACTCATTTTGAGGGACGGCGAAATCATCATTGTTTTGGACCCGAATACTTTGGAGATTAGGCA
This sequence comes from Xenococcus sp. MO_188.B8, assembly GCA_030065615.1. Taxonomy (GTDB): domain Bacteria; phylum Cyanobacteriota; class Cyanobacteriia; order Cyanobacteriales; family Xenococcaceae; genus Xenococcus. The sequence continues at coordinate 4,462 of JASJDR010000092.1, forward strand.
AACTCTGGCGATCTATCTTGCCATTAGGGGTTAATGGGAGTTCATCTAAAGCAACAAAAAAAGATGGCACCATATAGCTAGGTAACTGCTGGTTCAGAAATCGACGTAAATCGCCTGAGTCAATCGGGTTACGATCTTGTCTCAAAACATAATAAGCGACGAGACATTTATCATGGTCACTTTTTTCCAAAAGCACAACTGTAGCTGCTTGAACCGCTGGATGTTGACTAATAGTTGTCTCTACATCACCCAATTCAATTCGGAAACCTCGCAGCTTGATTTGACTATCTATCCGACCTAAATATTCAACCTGACCATCTGGCCGGTAGCGACCGAGATCTCCAGTGCGATAAAGACGATCGCCAGGAACCTTAGAAAATGGATTCTGAATAAAACGGGCCTTGTTAGGTGCACTGAGGTAACCTTTTGCCAGGTAAGGCGTCCGCACATATATTTCCCCCACCTCGCTGATACTAGCTAGTTGCTGCAAATTTTTCACAACCAAAAGTTGTGCACCTTCAATACCTACCCCGATGGGTGGCTTTCCTTCGAGGCTGGTGAAACTGTCAGGAGCCGATGAGGTTTTAGGCTCTGATGCGTTTATCTCTGGCTGAGCTATCTTTGGCACAACATAATATCCCATCACCTGTGGGGTTTCAGTGGTGCCGTAAAAATTGACGCTGGTCGCCTGAGGCGCGATTTCTTTTAACCCAGCAACGTCTTGTTGTGTTAAGACGTCGCCTCCAAAAAAGGCATAGCGTAAAGAGTTGAGTTGAGAGTTGCTCTCGGTCGGTGATGGCATTCTCAAAAGTTGACCCATGGCCGGTGTGAGATGGGCAATAGTGATCTGATATTGGGCCATCCAGAACTTCAACTGACCTGGCGTTTCGATCTCTTCTTGGGTGGGGATATACAAGGTAGCACCCAACCAAAGTGGGGTAAAAATATCCCTTAGTAAAGGATCGTGGGCGAGACCCCCCAGCAAAGAAAATCGATCTGAGCTTTGCAGGTTAAAAGTATGTGTATGCCATTGCAAAAAATGGGATAGAGGAGCGTGAGTTCCCAATATACCTTTAGGGGTGCCGGTGGTGCCAGAAGTGAATGCGATATAAGCTAAGCTATCGTCAGCAATTTCAACCTTGGGGGCTTGACTTACATGTCCTATTAGAGAATGGTCCTGGTCTGTACTGAAGGTTGGGGATAAAGTTAAGCGGAATTTTAAAGAACCGCTCTTGAGATGCGCTTCTAAGGCTGACGAAATCTCCCCAGCTGCCTCTAAGCATATCCATCCTTTTGGCTTGGCCATCTCCATACAATCAACCAGTCGAGAAGCTGGGTAGGCAGGATCTAAAATCATGAAGGCTGCTCCTGCTTTCAAAATCCCTATTAAAGCTACCACCAGCGGAGCACTACGATGACCGTAAATAGCCACTGTATCCTGAGGTTGAATCCCCTGTAGAATTAAATAATTGGCTAGCTTATTGCTTAATTTGTCAAGAGTGTCATAATTTAACTTGTTTTGTGAATCTACAATGGCCAAATGCTGAGGCCTAGCCTTAACCTGATGAATAAACCGTGCAGGAATAGTCTCCTGTTTTTTAGCAATCAGTGGGTCTTGCGGATTGGGTAAATACTTTGCAATTTTAGGTGTTACAAGAGAAAACTGATCGATTCGCTTTGTTGGATGTTCAACAATTTGTCCCAGTAAATGCTCCAATTGATGAAGCATTTCAACCATCCTTTCTGATGTAAACAGATCGGCATTGTAAACTAAGTCTAGCTTGATACAAGAGTCTGTTTTTCTGACATACAGGGTTAAGTCAAACTTGGAAGCAGCATCACTCTTTGAGAGACGCTCTACTTTTAGCCCTGGTAGTTCCAGTGGATTGTTCTCCAAGTTAATCATATTGAACCACACCTGAAACAGAGGGGTATGGCTGAGACTCCTTTCTGGTTGCAGTTCCTCTACCAACTTCTCAAAAGGCATATCCTGATACTCAATTGCTCCTAATGCTACTTCTTTGACTCGACCTAAGAGGGAGCGAAAACTAGGATTATCCCCCAGGTTGGTGCGCAGTACGAGCGTGTTGATAAAAAATCCTATTAATGGTTCTATTTCCGGTCGATTGCGACCTGCTACGGGAGAACCCACCACGATATCTTCACTACCTGACCAGCGAGAAAGCAAAATCTTAAATGCTGCTAGCAGGGTCATAAATAGGGTGACACCTTCTTGTTGACTCAAAGTTACCAGAGATTTACTTAGGTTCTCCCGGAGTAATAGAGATTCTCTTTTTCCTGTGAAGGTCTGTACTGCTGGTCTTGGTTTATCTGTGGTTAACTCCAGTCCGGGGAGAGCACCCAATAGCTGTTTTCTCCAGTAAGCTAGCTGGGTTTCTAAGACTTTTGTGGTGAACTTTTCTTGCTGCCAAGCGGCAAAATCTGCATACTGGATGGGTAATTCAGATAGAGGGGAAGGATTTCCCTGACAGAAAGCTGAGTAAAGTGCTGTCAGTTCCCTCGACAAGATTCCCATTGACCAGCCATCAGAGATGATGTGATGTAAGGTGATTAACAGCAAGTGTTCGGAGGAATTTAGCCGTAGCAGCTTGACCCGGATTAGAAGCTCTTTTACTAGGTCAAAAGGCTGGGAGCGCTCTTGGTTAACTAACCTTTCTACTTCCTCTGAATGCTTTACTTCTACTATGGGTAAGGTAAACTTCCCAGTAAAATTAATCACTTGCACGGGAGAACCATTGATAATCGAAAATTTGGTGCGCAGGGTTTCGTGACGCTGAATAATCTCTGCGAGCGCCTGCTCTAAGGCCGCTACATTAAGTTTACCCATCAAACGCAGAGCCATGGGCATATTGTAGGCTGGACTTTTGCCTTCTAATTGGTCGAGAAACCAGAGGCGTTGTTGGGCAAAGGATAGAGGTAGGTTTTTGTCTCTGGAGACGGGCCGGATAGGAGCAATATTTCCTCTTGTAGCAGTATTAATTTGCTCGGCTAGCTGCCCAACAGTAGGCGCTTCAAACAAACTGCGCAGGGGGAGTTTTACAGATAAAGTTTTTCGCAGTCTAGAAACTAATTGAGTTGCTAGGAGAGAATGTCCCCCCAATTCAAAGAAGTTGTCGTGAATACCGACATTTTCGATTTTCAGAACCCCAGCGAAAAGGTTGGCAATTATTTCTTCAGTAGCCGTGTGTGGTGCTACATATTCCCCTTCTCTAATTAATTCGACCTCTGGTATGGGCAGGGCGCGGCGGTCTACCTTACCATTGGGAGTAAGGGGCAAATTCTCTAACAGGATAAAGGCCGAGGGCACCATATATTCTGGTAGCTTCTGTTTGAGGAATTGACGTAGTTGACTGCTAGTGATTGATTTATCTGAGCTAACTATATAGGCTACCAAGCGTTTGTCCCTTGGTACATCTTCACGGGCAATAACTACCGCTTGTTGGATTTGAGGGTGGCTCGACAGGACAGATTCGATTTCTCCTAGTTCGATGCGGAAGCCTCTGATCTTCACTTGACTATCTATGCGCCCCAAACATTCAATATTGCCATCCGGTAAATAACGAGCTAAATCTCCCGTTTTATATAATAATTTTGACTGTCTTGGCGGACGTTCCCTTGCGTCTTTCGCCGACGCGGGATTCCGCCGCTTTTGACTTTTGACTTTTGACTTGTCAAAGGGGTTAGGAATAAATTTTTCTTGAGTTAATTCTGGGCGGTTCAGATAGCCTCTTGCTAGACCATCACCACCAATAAACAACTCTCCTGGAACCCCGATAGGAACTGGTTGATGATGAGCGTCTAAAATATAAAACTCGGTGTTGGCAATGGGACGACCAATAGAGATAGAACCTTCAATTGATTCGACCTTAAAGGTTGATGACCAGATGGTGGTTTCTGTCGGACCATAAAGGTTCCAAAGGCCACTGCCTCTTTCGAGTAACTGATTAGCCAGTTCCGGTGACCAAGTTTCACCACCGCAGAGTATTTTCAGCCGCTCACTATGAACCCATCCTGCAGCCAGTAGCAGTCTCCAAGTTACTGGGGTCCCCTGCATGACAGTAGCAGTCGATTCCTTGAGAGCCTTTAACAGTTGGGTTCCATCGGAGGCAACTTCACGGCTCACTAATACCAATCGCGCCCCAACTGTCAGAGGTCCGAATATTTCTAAGACAGAAATATCAAAGGAGATGGTTGTGACCGACAGAAGCGTATCGTTAGGTGTTATCCCTAGCTTAAAGCTGATGGAACTTAAAAAATTAACCATACTACGATGTTCTATTTGAACTCCTTTCGGAGCTCCTGTAGAACCAGATGTGTAAGTAACGTAGACTAAGTTAGAGGCGGTTAAACCACTAGTCAAGTTCTGAGAGTTTTCTTGGGCAATAGTTTCTTTCTGGCTATCTAAGTACACTACCTGTGTTTTCAGCTTCGGTAGCCATTCAAATAAATCTTGCTGAGTCAGTAACACCCTAGCTTGAGAATTTTCGAGCATATAAGCTATTCTCTCAGTAGGTAATGCTGGAGCAATCGGTACGTAGGCTCCACCTGCCTTGAGAATGGCTAACAGTCCCACCACCATCTCCAGGGAGCGCTCTAGACATATTCCCACTAGCACTTCTGGTTTTACTCCTAGCGAGCGCAAGTAGCGTGCTAACTGATTTGCCCTGGCGTTGAGTTCTCTATAGGTCAGTTGCTTATCTTCAAACACTACCGCCACCGCATCTGGTGTTTTTTCTACTTGTTCCTCAAACAACTGATGAATACATTTATCAGATGGATATTCACTCTTTGTATCATTCCATTCCACTAATAACTGATGCTTTTCTGCTGGAGTAAGTAATGGCAATTCACCCACTCTTTGTTGAGGATTTTCCACAATTGCTGATAACAAGGTCTGGAAATGCCCCGCCATCTGGGTAATAGTGGCTGCGTCAAACAGGTCTGTTTTGTACGCGAATACACAAGATAGTCCTGCGGGTTCCTCGACAATATCCAGGGTTAAATCAAAAGCAGCGATGCCCCTATCCAACTGGAATTCCTGGAATTTTAAAGATTGTAGTTCTAAAGCTGCTTGGGGTATATTTCTCAATTGGAACAGCACCTGAAACAAAGGCGTGTGAATTAAATCCCTTTCTGGTTGCAGTTCCTCTACTAGCTTCTCCAAGGGAATCTCCTGATGAGCTATTGCTCCAGTGGCTACTTCCTTTACCCGAGCTAACAGTTCTTTAAAAGTAGGATTGCCATCTAGCTGGGTGCGTAATACCAGAGTGTTTATGAAGAATCCAATCAGATTCTCGGTTTCTATGCGATCGCGACCCCCAATGGGAGAGCCGACAATAATATCTTCCTGTCCAGTATAACGATGGAGCAAGATCCCAAAAGCTGCCAGCAGGGTCATAAACAGTGTTACCCCTTCGGTGCGACTGAGGTCTTTGAGAGATTCACTCAGGTTCTTGGGTAATAATAAACCTTGTCTTGCTCCTTTATTGGTTTGAACCGCTGTTCGTGGTCGGTCAGTAGGCAATTCCAACACTGGTAAATCACCTGCAAGTTGTTTCTTCCAGTACTCAAGCTCAGATGCTAGCAAATTCCCTTGTAACCTTTGTTGTTGCCAATGAGCAAAATCAGCATATTGTATCGGTAACTCTGGCAGTGGCGAGGGCTTTCCAGTACAGAAAGCTTCATAGACTGTTGCTAATTCTCCCAGCAGAACTCCCATGGACCAACCATCAAAAATAATGTGATGCATGGTCAACAACAGGATATGTTCTTCTTCGCCGAGTCTTAATAAGGTTGCTCTGATCAAGGGTAAGCGCGATAGATCGAAGGGACGCTGAGCTTCTTCCGTTGTTAGCCTTCGTACTTCATTCTTACTATCTTCTGAAGAGAGATGAGAGAGTTCTATAATTGACAAAGTTAAGGCTAGATTCGAAGCAATCTCCTGAAAAATCTGCCCATCTGATTCTCGAAAACTCGTGCGTAGAATTTCGTGGCGACGCACAATTTCATTGAGACTTTTTTCTAATACGTTTATATTTAGTCTACCGGTAAGCTTCAGATTGCTGGGACGATTGTAAGCTAGATTGCCCGGTTCTAGCTGGTCGAGCAACCACATTCGAGTTTGAGCAGAAGAGAGTGGTGCAGAATATTGTCGTCTTCTCTTTTTGATGCCAATGTTCTCTTGACCCTCAGCATTAACAGCCTTTTGTTTGAGTTTTTGTTCTAGAATAGCGCGCTTTGCTGGTGAAAGTTCAGCAATCCTTAGGTTAACGTCTTTCATTATCCAATCCTCCGTCTGACTCTTTGGACGAAAGCTACAATATCGGACCAGGAAATAAAGCCAATGTCTGGTAAGCCATAATGACTAGCAGCAAAACTAAAACCACTAATAAAAATACCGTCATAATACTTCGCTGCGATTGATGCGGAAAAAACATCATAAACCCATATAAAAGGGATAATTTCTCTCTTTATCAGCTCTTGTTGTAAGCTATTTTTGTTCTGCATAACCTAAATAACACTCTAAAATTACATTTGGTTGATAAGTCTTTGAGCTTCCTCCTCTGTAAGAGATTCCAACTCGGCTAACAAACCCAGCATTTCCTCTGACTCCAATGTTTCAGCTTGATTTTGGACAATTTTCACTGCCATACTGGCAACAGTAGGTTGCTCAAAGAAGATGATAAAAGACAACTCAAACTGCATACTTTCTCGGATGCGATTAATTATTTGAGCTGCCAGAATAGAATCTCCTCCCAATTGGAAAAAGTTGTCATAGATGCCTACTTTTTCAACACCCAAAACACTCGACCATATTTTCACCAACTCCGCTTCTATACTGGTACGAGAAGCAACATACTCTGCTTTGGGTGCATTGGGATCTGATGCAGTTAGTTCCAGTTTCTCAGCTAAACCAATGCGCTGCCGTTTTCCAGTTGGCCCTTTGGGTATTTCATCCAAAAATAGTACTACTCGGGGAACTTTAAAATCAGCCAGTCGTGCTGCTGCAAATTCTTTGATTTCTTGTTCTGTGACTGATGCTCCATCTCGCAATACCACTGCGGCGGCTACATCTTCACCTAGGAGGACATGGGGAGCAGCAAAAGTAACTACCTGCTCTACAGCCGAATAATCTAACAATACTTCATCCACTTCCCTTGGGGAAATTTTCTCCCCACCACGGTTGATAATCTCTTTAATCCTCCCTTGAAGGAAAAGATAACCATCAGTATCTAGATAACCGAGATCCCCCGTGCGAAACCAGCCATTGGTAAAAGCGCTCTCATTTGCTTGAGGATTGTTTTGATAACCAGCAGTAACAGAAGCTCCTCGGATAACAACTTCCCCTATTTCCCCAGATGGGAGCAAATTATCTATTTCATCCATAATCCCTATTTCTGGGCCTGCTGCCATGCCGACTGAACCAGGTTTGCGTATTCCAGGAGGCAGAGGATTACTAGCCATTTGATGAGAGGCTTCTGTCATTCCGTAGGATTCAATTACAGGAGCATTGAATACTTGCTCTAGCTCCCTCATAATCTGAGGTGGCAGGGGAGCAGATGATGAGCGAATCAACCTGATAGGAGACTGGGCAATAATGTGGCGGTTAGCTTCAGCCCTTGCTAGAATCGCCTGATGCATGGTGGGAACAGCTGAATACCAAGTAGGGTAAGACTCTGAACACCAATCAAAGAATTTGGGAGCTTCAAAGCCTGCGGTACAAATAACACTGGCTCCAGCACTCAATGATGAAAGCAAAGCTCCCATAAGACCATGAATGTGAAACAAAGGCATTACGTTCAGACAGCGATCGCTTTCGGTTAAGTCCAAAGCAATACGAATATTACGGGCTGAAGTACAGAGATTCGCGTGAGTTAGAGGCACCATTTTGGGACGAGAAGTAGTGCCTGAAGTATGCAGTACCAAAGCTATGTCTTCTGGCTGGGCAAATTCGGTAGTTGCTGTACTCTTTACTTCAGCACCAGTAAGTGTAAAAATCCCCGCCTCTGCTTCAGTGACAGGGGTTAGTTCGATGATGGGAATGTTGAGTTTTTTGGCAACACTTCTGGCTGGCTCTGCTACTCCCTGCTGAAGGATCAACACTTTAGCATGGAGATCTTTGAGGTAGAATTCAAATTCAGGGCCTCGATAACCTGGGTTGAGGGGGGCACAGGTAGCTGTAGAGGCAATCGCTAAAAAGGCCACTGCCATTTCCGGCCCATTGGGAAGGGTAGTGTTGTAAATCTGTAGAAATAGTATTTAGATATCTAGACCAAATTCATGTCTATTAATAAATAAGCCGATTACAATATCATGCATTTCTTCTGATTTTGAGAAACAAATTGTTTGTCTAGCTAGACGTTTAATTCTGGTTCGTAACGTCAAGTGTTTGCGTTCTATTTTTTGCATCTTATACTTGCTTACTTGTCGGATTTCTGGTGGAATATGACGTTCATAAGTTTTTAAACCATCAGTATAAAATTTAGTAATTCCAAATGGTTCGAGAAGCTTTTTTAGTTTGAGAAACATCTCATCCGTTCTGGAACCTAAAACATATGCTAGTACTTCTCCTGTGTAGTGATCGATGCCATGCCACAACCATCTTTGATTTGCTTTTTTGCCCACAAAACTCTGCATTTCGTCTACTTCTACTTTAAATTTCCGAGAATGAGAGTTAGATTTGACTTTTTCCTCTATAGCTTCAAAGATTAATGGGACAATTTCAATGGTTATCTCTTCTGATTTCTTTTTAGCTAAAGCTTTTTTGTTAACATTCTTGAGTTTTTTTCGTTTTTTTTATTTCTTTAATTACCGTAGATGTGCTGACTTTTAATACTCTAGCTGTATCTCTAACTCCACTACCATTAACTGACATATCAGCTATTTTCTTTTTCACTGAACGCTTATGACCTTCGTAACTATAATCGAGTAGAAAAGTACGGCGGAGACATTCTTCATTCCGACAGCAATATCGCTGCTTCCCCTCTCCTGATTTTCCATGTTTGACAACATTTGTAGAGTGGCAATCTGGGCAAGTTACAGTGATAAAAACAGTCATTAAAATTTCAAAGATATTTAGCTTTCTTACCTTAAGATATCACGTTTAACAACATGTTTACAACACTACCCACAAAGGTTGTGGGCAATAATTCCAATATTTTGCTGGCATTATTATTCCTTGTAATTTCAAATTTTGTAATCGGTATAAATAGGTTGAACCTATCATAATATGGTGAGCAAGATCATTAACCTTACGGTTATTAGGTTCAGCTAAGTAAGAATCCTTTACCCAGTTATTAAAAGCTCCCATCACTGGGCCACACCAGATTTGATAATCTATTTCCCGACCTTTCTCTCCAGTATTAGACCAGCGAGAAGATAGTCCTAAATAAGAACGGAAAATTAAAGCCATTTTACGCTTAGGATTATTTTCTGCTCTGGTAATTTGTTCTGGGTCTCGTTGGTTAAAATAAGTAACGGTATCTTGCCAAACTTCCTCTAAAGTTTTTCTAAAGATTTGTTTCTCTAGTTTTTCTCTTTCTACTGTAGGGATTTCCTCAATAGAGTTATAGTTTATATAGTAGTCAAAGAGTCTCCGAGATCGCATACCAAACATTGTACCCCGTTTTAGTACTTGTAATTTGACTCCCATTTCAAACATATCAGCCGCCGGAGCCATCATTACATCGGTCATTTCTGTTTGAGCGAGTAATCGTTTAGTATGTTTTGAAGCACCTGCTTCGATGCAAGATTGATTAATTGAACCTGTCACCACATAAGCAGCGCCCATCATAAATGCACCTAATGCTGATTGTGGGGTACCAATTCCTCCTGCTGCTCCAACTCTCACAGGAGTTTTGTAATTATATTTTTCTTGAATTTCATCCCGTAGTGCGAGAATAGAAGGTAATAGACAAACTAAGGGACGGTTATCGGTATGTCCTCCAGAATCAGCTTCTACAGTAATATCATCTGCCATTGGTACTTCAGAAGCTAATTTTGCTTGTAACTCAGTTATTAATCCTTGAGATACTAATTGTTTGAGTATTTTTTCTGGTGCAGGTTGCAGAAATTTTGTAGCTACTTCTCGACGAGAAATTTTAGCAATAACTTTATTATTAATCTCGATTTGATGACTAGAATTTACACTTAAACCTGCTACTCGGTAATAAACAATATTAGGAGTTAAATCTAAAAAGGCAGATGCTTCTACAGTATTGACTTGATATTGTAAATATAAGTCAACTGTTCTTTCTTCAATAGCTAATTCACTGGGGCTATGGATTAAGTTAAAGCAGTAGGGTTTATCAGGTAAAGCATCTTGAATAGTATGAATTACTTTTTCAATTCTATCAGGAACTAAACCCGCAGCACCAAAGGAACTTAAGATATTTTCTTTGCCTAATGCAATTACTAATTCTTTTGAAGCAATACCATTAGCCATTGCGCCTGTCATATAGGCATATTTCACTTGATGAAAGTCTAAAAAACTAGGATCGCCTAACTGTTGAGTAAGTAAAGGAGGAATAGCGGTTAAGGTTTCAATTTCTTGAGATCTCCCATTATTACTATCACCTAAGTAACCATGATTCGTAACACCAATTTGACCTTTTTTTCTCACAAAATAACAAGGTTGCTTTAGGTTTAATAGTTTAGCTTTAATCCCCTCTCCATCAAAACTAATTGAATCATCAGAGCCTATCCAAACAGGATTTTGACTATGATTTTCAGGAACAGTTATTTGATTATTTATTGAAATAATAGACATTGTTTATTGTTATAAAGTGAACTATGTAATTAGATATTTTTATTAACTAAAAATACTTTTGCACTAAAAAATTTGAATATTCAACTACGCTATCAATAAAGGAAAAATTCAAAAGTAGATTTATAAGAAGAATTAAAGAAAGTTGTACCTAATTCATAAGAACGGCCATCAATAAGAATAGTATTAGACTTACCCCCTGGCCTATCTGAATTTTCTAAAATTTGGATATTTTGATATCCTTTTTGTTTTAAAGCATTAGCTGCTGATAAACCTGCCGCACCAGCACCTATGATCACAATTTTTATGTTTTTATCAAATTTAGTATTACTCATAGATTTTCTCCTTGGTCGAGTTAACTAAACAAATTGCTAGATCTTTTACTTCATAAATTCTCATCTTTGGTTTCCATAAACTAGCATCTCCAATAATCAGAACTTTTTCTGAATTAATATCAATTTTAGAAAGATGGACTTCTAAATACATTTCTGGTTGATCGGGCGAAATTTGCCCGCGATATTTCCACACAGTTTTGTGGTCAAGAAGTTGAATAAAACGAGGTGATTTTAGATGTTTTCCTAAATCCAGATGTAAGGCGTAAACCTGCATTGCTTGAATCATTGCTTCAATGCCCAAAGAACCTGGCATTACTGGATCTTGATAGAAATGACATTTAAAATACCAGTCAGTAGGTTTAACATCCTTTCGCGCATAAATATAACCTTGTTGATATTTGCCACCTTTGGGAATTATTTTTACCTCATTGAGTAAATCTAGTTGATATTGTGCTAAACGGTAATGAGGTTTATGGGGATTAATTTGATAATATTTATTTCGGCTTGATTGACTGCGTAAATTAATGTTAATTTCAGAGAGATTTAAACTATTTTCTGTTTCATACCAAGGACGAATATCTTTACCTTGATCCAATCCTACCTGATTGGCTAATGCTTCGGGGCTAAAATGACCAAAGGATGCTAAACCTTGATAGAATATTTCTCCTTTACAACTAACTTGAAAATCAAAACTTTGTAAGATCATTCCTTGAATATTTGATGAAGAAAGTAATCTGGCTTTATTAGTAATAGTTTTACCTCTAATATCTATATCTTTAGTTAGCGTTCCTTCTCCATCTAAATTACGGAAATATAAGTCTTGTTTTGGATAAAGAAAAGTAGTACCTAAATAAGCAGAAAGAAAGCCACAAGGTTGTAACCCTATTTCCATTAAAATTGAATAAGGTATGGTTAGAAATGAGTTTTGACGATAATACCAAGGATTAATTGGCACATCATATTCAGTAATAATAGTAGAACCTTTTTTTAGTTGATGGCGTTCACCTTGTATTTCTAAAACACGATGCAGTAAATTAAGGTGAGTATTAGGCATTCTCGAAGCTTTAACTGTACCGTTATCATAAATTTCAAATTCTTTACCAAAACATTTTGCTACTGAACCTGTGCAAAACTCTTGTACTTGTTCTTCATTTAATAAAGCAGGTTTTTGATTCGTTATTTTTTGTGGAGTTAGTAAATTATCATTAAATGAAACTGAGTATGGATTGTTTTGATTTTTCTCAATTAGTTGTAAACCTAAATCTTGAAAGTGAACAACTGTTTTACCTTGTAAAATAATATCCACATTACATTTTGCATAAGGATGAGGAGTTATTCCAATTTCAGTAATTTCCATGCGATAGATTAATTTAGCTGAAATGGGAGTTACTTGTCCTCGACAACGAACTACTTGCGGAAGTCCATAAATAGGTTGAAAACGACCATCATTAGTACAGGTATGCAATCCTAAATAGAGTAAATAAAATTGTAATAATTGACCACAACCTTCTGCCATTAATGAACCAGCTAACACTTGATCGTCTTTGAAATGACAGGGAAAATACCAATGTTCAGGTTCGAGATTTTTTTCAGCGACTATTAACCCTATACCCCAATCTCCTCCTGTGCTTTCAACAGATGTAATTTTATCTATCATGAGAATTTTTAGAGGTGGAAGGCGCAGAGATTTATTAAGGCCATATTGACAATAATGATCGCCAAAACAATCTGCTAAGTTTCCTTGAGTTAGATTTAATAAATCTGTTTGATTAAAAGTTGATTTAGTACAAACCAATAAAGGTTCAAACTTTTGCTTTTGAATCTGTTTTCTGTTAGCTTTTTCTCTATCTGAAACAATAATCCCTTTTCCTTTTTCTAGTTGTTCATCTGAAAAGAACCCTGCACAACCACCATCCATTTTGAGAATCATTTGATCTTTGACAAAGCATTCATAACTGAAGAAGAATAATAAGTTATCCCCACTTTTAGCAAAGGAATTAATCTTGATATCGTAGCGTAAAGTATCTCCTTCCTTTGGTAATTCATCAAGAAAAGTGAGAGTACAATCAAGAAGACGATAAACTAATTCTCCTTTATTTTCAAAATCAATTCCTAAGTAACTTATTAACAATAAGTCACATTGCCCTGATTCTACTGTAACAGCCCAAGGGACTTGTCCATCAACGGAATACCAAGCATCATAGGGAATATCATATTCAGTTGTGAGAGAAGAAGGTTTAAATTCACCTTTTTTAGCATTTATTTTGGTGACTCGACTTACTAATAAATAAGGATATAGAGGAAGTCTTACTCGTCGAGAATAGGAGTCAATAATTTGATAGTCTTCTCCAAATACATTAGCAATATTCCCTTGGGCAAATTCTAATAAATCAGCTTCATTCCACACTATATTAGAGGATTTTGTACGGGAATTGATTTGAGTTAAATTGTCTGGTGTATCAAGTTGGATATTAGAAATATTTTGTGATTTAAGATAGTTATGATTAACTAATTGTTGAGCAACGGCGATTTGTAATTGAGTAATTTTTAAATTTTGTTGGCGATTCAATTTTTGCATTTCCTCATTTTTACTAGCGAATAAAGAATCTTGAAAAGTATCTTGAATTGATGTTAAAGATATTGCTTGTTTGAATTTTTCTTTATTTTCTAAAGTTAATATTTTTTGCTGTATGATATCACCACCTAAAGTTATTTTTCTGATAAGAGATTTACTTTGAGAAGATACTGTAGATGGAGAATAATAAAGAGGAGATAAATCTACTGAAACACCATGACTAACAAGTTGTGCTAGAAGTCTAATAATTCCGGTATGATCGTCAACACCTTTAGTATTAAAGGCAACAGCTAAATGTTCTTTATTTTGAAGGTTTTCCCTAATCCATTGAGTACAAGTATTTTTCGGTCCAAGTTCGATAAATATTCTTGCTCCATCTTCATAAACGCTATTTATAAGTTTTGGAAAATCAACTTTCTGACATAACATTTGGGCAATATTGTGAGCAATATAATTTTTTTCAAGAATTATAGGTTTGAAATTAGTTGCGGAATAAAATTTAATATTTTTATCTATTTGCTTTTTTAATTCAATAGCATAAAGTTTAGTTATTGCATTATATTCAGTTTTTACAGGAGCACAATGAACACAAGCTTTAACTGAATCGTAAGATTGAAAAGCACAATTAAGCTTTTTTATAACTTTTAAGCATCCTTCTGGATCACCCATTATTCTTACTTGATTTGGTGTGATTATATAACAAAGATAAACTTTTTCTTCTTGCTCTAGAGCTTTTTTAACTTCCAATTCAGATATATTAAGAACATATACGTTACTCCAAATTTTTCTGGCAGGATATTCTTTTGTATTAGGCAAATTGTAAAATTTACGTACTGCTGTTAAATAAGGTTCATATATACCTGTTGTAAAAGTTGGAGAAAGAGAAATATTTAATCGAGAATTGTCATTATGATTCCAAATTCCAAATGCTTCCATCATAGTTATTTCCCCCATGCAAAATCCTAAAACTGTTTGTGGATTTATTTGGAAAAATTCTCGCAGAATTAACGTGCTTAAAACTCCAAAGCTCATGGAACTTTGAGCCATTGCAGTGGGATTCAATACTATTTTTTTTGCAAATTCTTTTAGGGTTTTAGTTTCTCTTATTCTTGGATAGATAGTTTCTGTATTTAAAAAGTAACTAATTCTATTTGTTATGCGAGAATATTTTTTAGACAAACTAGGAAATAAGCAAAATAAATTTTTCCCTAATCCAAGATAAGAATTATATTGAGCGGGATAAACAAAAGCAATTTCACCTTTTTTACCTAAAGGATTAGCTGTAAAATAATTTCCCTTAGGAGTTTTCCATTCACTATGCTCTTTAAAAGCTTTTTTGATTCTTTGAATAGCAAAGTTTATTTCCCTTAAAAGCTCGTTTTTATTAGCACCAACTAAAGAAAATGTATAGTTTTTTGGAAGATTGCGTTTGAAATAATAATAATTTTCTGTCGCTAACTTACTTAAATCATCATTATTTTTTATTTGGTCTTTTAAAGCATTAATTTTTTCTAGTAAATCTTCTTGATTATTACCGGATATAGGAAATAGATAAAAAGGGGTTTGTTGTAAATAATTACTAGGACGTTCTTTTTGAGTGGGTTCTTCTGATAAAATTAGATGAGCATAAGTATTATCAATTCCTAAGCTATTAATAGCTGCTATTCTTTTATTTTGACCTTCTTCTAAAAACCAAGTTCTTGATTCTGTGGCCATATAAAAAGGGCTATTTTTCCATAATTCCATCTGTTTTGGTTTTGTCCAGTTAGAAGTTGCTGGAATGTAGCGATGGTATAAGCACAATGCAGTTTTAATTAAACTTGCTATTCCTGATGCTGTATGAGTATGACCAATATTTGTTTTAATACTACCAATACAGCAAGTTAATTGATTTGATTTTTCTAAATTGCCTTGATTGAGGCAATCATTCGTTATTTGATAAGCTTCAAGAATACCTTTTAGTTCTGCTTCATCTTCTTGAGAAATACCACTAGCAAAAACTTCTAAATAACCTATATCTTTAGGGTTGATTTTTGGGGCTTTAAATGCTTTATCACAGACTTTTTTGATTGATTCAGAAGAATTCCCTTCACCATTGTTCTGAATTAAAGAGATCGTATCAACTACAGCATAAATTCTGTCTTTTTCTTGTTTAGCTACTTCATGACTTTTTAAAACTACTGCACCTGCACCTTCACCTACCATCCAACCATTAGCGTTCTCATCAAAACTCAGAGTATTTACTCCTGTATTAACAGATGCCAATTTTTGATGTGATAAGACACTTTCCACTCCTCCAGCCAAATCTATAGCACCTAAAACAACAGCTTCAACTTCTCCATTATTTAACATTAATTGAGCTACTTCTAAAGCTTTAAAGACTGAATTTTCCCCAGCAGAAATAGTAAACGAAGCTCCCGTAAAATCCCATAAAGCAGATATTCGACTCGCCATTATATTGCCAATAAAGCTGGTATATTGATTAACTCCTGCTGGTGGATGAAGGCTATCTTTAGCAATATTTTCTAATTCGGTAATTTCTTCAGGAGATAAGGTGATATTTGCTTCTTTTAAACCTTCTTTAATTTGCCAAGATAAATCAACCCTCCCTCGATATTGATGTAAAGCAAGTTCAGTTTCCATTGCGATAATAACCGCAATATTTCCCCCTTCCTTTAAACCTGCATCTTGAATTGCTCGATCTGCTACCTTTAACATTAATAACTGTTGGGGAATTAATTGATCTTCTTCTTTGGGTGGTATCTTGAAACGAAGAAAATCAAAATCAAAGTCTTTTATATAAGCTCCTTCGGGTTCTTTTCCTGTTACAAAACCATGCTTTTTTAATAATTCTGTTTCTGTTTCAATGCCTTGCCATCTTTGAGGAGGTAGGGGAATAAAATGCTGTTTTCCATCGTATATAGTGCGATCAAAGGCATCTAAACCATCACATCCCCCAAAAAAGGCATCCATCCCAACAATAGCTAATTTTTGGGTTGATCCCCCTAAATCTCCCTCATTAAGGGGGTCTTCTTTATTATCCCTTTCCCAAGAGTGCGGGGAGGAATCAATCTTTTCTAAAATTAAATGAGCATTACACCCCCCAAACCCAAAGGCACTCACTCCTGCTCTTTTTTGGTTTTTTTTCCAAGCTATAGGAGAAGTAACAATTTTTTGTCCTCCCATATTCCCTCTATCTGATTGTAGAGGTTCAACAATATTAATAGTCGGAGGAATTACATTTTTATTAATACTTAAAATAATTTTAATTAAACTAGCAATACCCGCAGCAGTGAGTAAATGTCCTAAATTTGATTTCACTGAACCGAGTAAAGGAGAATGATTATATTGACTAAAAAATGTCTCCATTGAGTTTAATTCTGTAATATCTCCTACCGGTGTTCCTGTGGCGTGACATTCAATATAATCAATTGTATTCGGATTAATATTGGCATCATTATAAGCCCGTTCAAAGGCCATAATTTGCCCTTTAGAATTGGGTTGCAGGACAAATTTTCCTTTGCCATCATTAGATAAACCAATACCGTTAATAGTGGCATAAATATTATCATTATCCCTAACTGCATCTTCATAGCGTTTTAACACCACCATTCCGGCACCTTCACCCGCAAGTAGCCCCCCTGATGATTTATTTAGGGGTAAGGTTTGGCTATTTTCTGGATATGCTTGAAAAATGGAAAAACCCATATTAATAAAGAAGGGATCGGCACAGCTAACTGCACCTGCTAACATTAAATCGGCTTTACCCGCTAATAGGTAATCACAAGCAAGTTTGATACTATACAAAGATGAAGCACAAGCAGCATCAAGGGAAAAATTAATTCCTGATAAAGACAAAGCTTGAGCAATTAAAGATGCAGGGTAACCAGATATATTACTATTAAAATAAGATACTTTTTTAGTAATGTTTTTTAACTGAAAAGATGGTAGTTTTAAAAGTTTTTGAATTGCTGAATTAATAGCTTGATGATAAATAGGAGCAAATAGATGATGAGATTTACGGGTAGGAAAAGAAAGATTACCTAAAATGACACCACATTTAGATAAAACTGAATTATTCTCTAAATAACCACTATCTTTTAATGCTTCTTGGGCAACATAAAGTGACCATTGATAAAGTTGATCTAAATCTTGTAAAACATCTGGCTCAATATTATAATCACTACCAGCAAATTCAAAGTTTCTAATATACCCACCTTTTAGACAATAGTATTTATCAGTTATGCCTTTTTGATTAGCATAAAAAATATTTGCATCTACTCCCATTTGTTTGTCAGTAGCGAGAGAAGTTAAATTTTTTCCTGCAAGTAAATTTTGCCAATATTGTTCAGGATTTTTGGCACCAGGTAAAAGAAAAGATAGACCAATAATAGCGATTTTCTTCATTTTTACTATTTATTCAAAATGATTCGTAGATTGTAAAGTTCCTCAAAGAAAAATTGATTAATTATTAATTTTTTTGTCTGCTAAACCTAGCTTAAAATCTGCCTTGTATCAATAAAATTTTTAGCTAAAAACAAACTGATTGAATATGTTTTTCGATGGGGACAAATTGTAAATTTTTAGCTTTTAATTGCCGATCTATTTCCAACAAATTATCACGGAAACTAACTGCTGCCGCATAAAGTTCACTATCTTTAGGAAAGTTATAAGCATCAATATTCAACAAACTTTGATTAAGTTTAGGATTGGGATTAAACATAACAAATACATTTAAAAAACTCCTAAAACAATAGCGATCATAACTACTAACTTCAGATAGAGAAAAAGGCTCTGTAATAGGCTTACGAATTTCTGTAAATCCGTATTCTTTAGCATAAGGAAAATAGGTTAGATGATCGGTTAAATGCCAAATCCCCACCTGCCAAATAAACACACTTAAAACTTGAGTTTTATCTATTTCTTTGAATCTAGGGAAAAATGACTCCATATAGTTGGCTAAAATTGCATAAACATCATTTTCAATATAGGGAGTAATGCTTTGTATAAATTTATTAATCACATCAAAATAAGCTTTTAGATAAGCAAAATAGGGAATAGCTGTATCTAGCTGATCTGGTATTCCAAAATGATCTCTTATATCTTGATACTTTTGAGCAGTATTATATAAAACTCCGTTACGAAAATTCTCACCATAGAAAGGATAAGGCATCCAAGGTATTAATTTATGACGCAGATCAGGATAGTTATCTGTTGATCTTTGTATCCATAATGCTTGATGATTAATTCTGTTTGTAAAACGACAATGTGGAGCTAATAAATGATAAAGAAAACTGTCCTTTGATAATTTGTGATTGACAGCAGTAGCGATTGTATCAGGAAAGGCAAAATGAATCCAGTTATGACAAGCCGCAGGTACAAAAATTGCATAGCTACAAATAACATGAAGTAAGCAACTATACCAATTAGGATGATCTGGGGTGTAATGATTACCTTGGCGATCAATAATTGCGTAGTGGGCGTGTTCTTTGTTGAACTCAAATTCTAAAACATCTTGATAGTAACCATCCCAAACTCCGGCTCGAAAACAACTAAAATCTACAACATAGGATTGACGTTTTTCATCCCATTGAGTCCTAGTAGCAGCTGCTGTTTCTGTAAAAATACGAACTAGAATTTCTTCGTTTATTGGTTGGGGCTTATTGACTTTTAAGAACATAGCTGCTAATTCTTGAGCCACTCCCCAAGTCATCGGTTTTATATAAGTGGGACTTCGGTATTTTATAAAATCTAATTCAGTATCTTTACTTGTTCTTACAGTCACAGGAACTTGACCAATTTCCGAGTTTACATTTTCTACTTCTTCTATGTCATTAGTGAGAAAATCATGGGCATCTTTGGCTGTTTTATATAAACAAAAATGCAGTACAGCTTTAAGAGGTAAAAATAGTGGGTAAAAAAGATAAGCTAAGATTCGATTAAACATGAATTTTAACATTTTAATAAAAAGGGTAAATACTATTTCAACTGTTTTTAATTACGATTAACAAAAATTTCAAGTTGATTTTTACTCAACCATTTGCCAAATTCTCCTAACCAATGCCCTTCTGGAGTATTAGAAACTTGAAGTGTTCCTTCACAAATCCCTTTAACCAAAGTGTAAACCTCATCTGTTGGCGTGGAAATTTTCTCAAGTACCTTATACAACACTGCATGAATTTCGGAACCTCCAGTTTTCTGCATCCCTAACCGCACTTCCTTATCAAAATCAAGATTAGGTGGATTAGGAAAAGTTTTTTCTGGCGTTTCACCTAATTGATTTAATTTTTCCAAAATTAACGTTTTTCGGTTTAAATTATTAAGAAGTTTTAAACTTCCTGGGTAAATAGCTTTTCCTAAATGATAATCTTGATAGGTGTAACGAAAAGGAAATTCCAAACGTTTTTCTAATGGTTCAATAGGTAGCCCTCCTTTAAATTTTACAGGAATAATAGGAATATTTAATTCCAATGCTAAATCAAGGAAGACAGCGCTCAAATTATTCAAAGGTTGACGACAAGTTAAGGAACGAGTACCGTCTACATGAACCAATAAAGAATGTTTTTGTTGAATAATAATTTGTTTGATAGAATTTAAAAGATTGAGCATAGATAATTGATTATTTCTATCAAAGTAAAAAATTAATTCGGGGTCTTTAAGGTTCGGATAAGAGTAAATTTGATGAGATAATTCACTCACCCAACTCTGCTGATGTTCTACTTTAGCTACTGTGTTAATTACACTATTAGATAAGGCAGAAATAGCGAAGACAAAGAGTATTGATTCGATTCCTACTTGATGATTAGCTAAATAAATTCTCGGTTGTTGATTCAAAGAATGAAAATCTTCGGCATCTTCTAGTTTAATCTCCCCTAAAAACTGCTTACATAAAGACATACAAAGGGTTTCAGCTACAGGATGCTTTACTCCTAACAAATTACGCCAAAAAGATATAATATTTTGATATTCTTTATCTTTAACAGAGACAAAAAGATGATTAAGTTGTTTACTAATGGTAACTTCTGCACCAAATACCCGTGAATAAATATTACCTTTCTCATCATGAGATATAATATTAGCAATCAATTTTGTCTCACTATTTGACTGCACTTCCATCGAAACATAAAAAGTTTTCCCATAAGGAATATCTTGATAATGTTCGCCCTTTTGACATTTTAAAGGTAAACTCCCTGCATCACAAAAATGTCTGACCCAAATTAACATACATTGGAATTGAATATCAGCCGAGATCGCATTAAATGCTTGTGCCGAAAATTGCCCCCAATAACTATCATCAACTTTTGGCAATATACATTCCATTGTTAATTTTTCTGGAGTAATATTTAAAACTCTTTTTACTCCTTGAAAACCTGCTCCATGAAATAATGTTCCATCTTGATAGGGAGAAAAATTAATTAATTTATCATCCTGCTGATCATCAAAGGTTTCATGAATTGGGCTTTCAGGTATTTGTTTTAATAATTTAAAATTACCTTGATAATGATATCTTAGTTTTCCTTGTTTTGTTTTACTCCAAATAGTGGCTGATAATTCTATTTTTTTCTTGGGGATTTTATTGATTTCTTTAATGTCTAAAATATATTCATCAGCTAAAGTTTCATCAAAAACAATCCCCTTTAATACTTTATAATTTTCACAGCTAAAAAACTTATAACCTAAATAAATTTGTTCGGCCGTATTAGCCAACCAAACATTGGCAAAAACTGTTGGTAATACGGCATGATTTCCAATCACATGATCCTGTAAAAAGAGATTAGCTTTTAGAGTTAATTTTCGTCTTATGCGATAAGTTTTTAACTCTGATTCTAATTCAACGGTCGGATTAACTAAACCACCCCCCACTAATATTTGGATTTGCTCAGGATTACCTTTGATGATTTGATTGACAAATACTCTTGTACCTACATCAACTGGAATTACTTCAATACCTCTTTGAGCAAAAATCTCTTTTAACTCTGGTGTCACCATTCCACTTTCCCAGGGTCCCCAATTAAAAGAAACAACCTGACAATCTGGGTATTGATGTTTAAATTGATGGGCAAATTTATTTAGAATTTCATTAGCAACAGCATAATCAGATTGACCGATATTCCCATAAAATCCAGCAGCTGAAGAGAACAATATTAAATGTTTTAGCTGCTCAAGATTGACACAATTGAGTAAATTTTCTAATCCCTCAATTTTAGTAGAATAAACTCTTTCAAAATCCCGTTCAGTTTTCTTTTCTATTAGCTTATCTGCTAAGACGCCAGCACCATGAACAATACCTGTTATTTGTCCAAATTTATTAACTAGAGAGCTAAGTTGTTTGGGTACATTAATACTATCAGTAATATCAACACTTAAATATTCTGCTTGTCCTCCTAGTTGTCTAATCGTTTGTAAAGTTGATTCAATTTCTCTAGTAGCTAAAATGCCTTTAACCAATTTATTAATTTGTGTTGGTTTTGGCTTGCAACCTTGAGAATTAAGAGCAGAAAAAGCCCTTTTCTTCAACTCTACTTCAGGGAAACAATTTTTCGACCATTCTGGTTCATTATTAAGTTCTGAACGTCCTAATAAAATAAACTTACATTGATAATATTCTGCTAGTTTAATCGCGCATTGAGCTGTTATTCCTCGCCCTCCACCACTTACTATTAGTACAGAGTCTTGACTTATTTTACTTTTTGAGGTGTTTTTTTGAGTGGTAATTGGACAATCTTTACCTACCAGAGTGACTCTTCCTTGGGAACTATAACCAACTTCAGCAATTAAGCAATTGGGGTCATAAAGCTCAGCAATAATTGACCGTGCTGCCGTTCCTGTCTCTAAATTAGGACTTATATCTATTGCGCGACAAAATACCTTTGACCATTCCAAATTTAGGGTTTTAGTTAAGCCAAACAAACCACCATTAATGGGGTTAAAGTTTGTTTGTTCTTCTACCCCCAACTGTCCATCCAGACGGGATACAGTCACAAACCAACTGCGTCCTTGTTTGGCCGCTACATTCAAAGAATTTTTCAGATATTTTGCTATTAGAAACACCTGCTTCAGGATGGCTTTAGCTGTACTGGTGGTTGTCGTTAAGGGACTTAGATGAATGAATGCACCGATAGCGCCATAATTATTAGCGATCGCCTCTAATTGTTGCTGCAAATGATCCTCGCTGATATCTGCCAACACCACGCGATTAATTCCCCTTGGCAATGGGAGTCGTTCTTTAATAATTGATTCGGGAAAACTTAGTGCAACCACTTTCCATCCTTGTTCTACAAGAGACTGAGCTAATTTAACAGTAAGAGGACTACCATCATCAGTGAGTAAACAGATGTAACCTTCAATCAAGGTACAATCCAACTTATCTGGAAGGGGTAAAGGCTGAATTTTAGCCATAGCCCGTTGGATATTATCAGGTAAAGACGTTTCAGAAAACTTCTCTATACCGCGATCAAGGTTTTTTTTTCAGCCTCCCCAGACTGTTTACCCAGATAGCCAACAATTTGCGCTAGAGTTCGTAATTCTGCTAACTCTTCAGGATTTACAGGCGGTAAATCGGGGAATAACTCCTGTATGGCCCCCATAATTTCTACCCGTTTGATGGAGTCAATGCCCAGATCTGCCTCCAGATCCATTTCCAACTCCAACATCTCTGCTGGATACCCCGTCTTATCACTCACTACTTCTACGAGGGATTTAGTTAAACTCTCTAATTCTGGTTGAGGAATAGTCCCATTTTGTCTGGCTATTGGTTCTATTTGCTCTGGTTGAGGATGAAACTTTTCTTCTGTTGCGGCTGATACTGGTGCTGGTTGAGATACTGTCATCTGCGGTGAGGTTCTCTTACCCAGATAGCCAACAATTTGCGCTAGAGTTCGCAACTCTGCTAACTCTTCAGGATTTACAGGAGGTAAATCGGGGAATAATTCCTGCATCGCCCCCATAATTTCTACCCGTTTGATGGAGTCAATGCCTAAATCTGCCTCCAGATCCATTTCCAACTCCAACATCTCTGCTGGATACCCCGTCTTATCACTCACTACTTCTACGAGGGATTTAGTTAAACTTTCTAATTCTGGTTGAGGAATACTCCCTTTTTGTTCTGCTGTTTCTACTTTCTTAGTTTTCGGTGTGGCTACTGCAGCGCTCGCTTCATTAGAAGTATTGGTGTGAACTGTTGGCTGTTGTAGAGAGAGAGTCTTTACCTGCACTCCATTGGCTTCAATATTAGTCTTACTTGTAGGGACAGAGACAGGTTCGATGGTTGGGGTAGTGATAGCAGCAAACACCCTATTTTGAGATGCTTCGCTAACTTCACCAGTCTGAGGACTATCCTGTATTGGTTGAACAGTTGGCGAAGTAGCCGCGATATCTGAGGAGACTTTTACCTTCTCAGTTATGGAAGGAGTTTCTGGTATTGACGTTATGGAAGTAGCCGTAATTTTGTCTGAAGGCAACAGCATTCTTTGTTGCTGCATCAGTTGGAAAAATTGTTGAGTATATTCTGCTTGATATTGCAAGAATTTTTCATGACTTCTGACAACTTCAGCTTGATGCTGCTGAAAACGCATAATATTAGCGTCTAAACCGTCCAAAGAGTCTTGCTGAGAGGAATTTGAAGAAATCTTGAACCTGGATCGTGTGATTTGCTTATTCATGGTGTTGTTTGTAGGGGAAATTTTTTCTGTCTTTGGGTTTGTCAGTCTTGGCGTTTGCGAGTTTTTTTGGTTTAAGTTAACTTCTGAGTATAAATTGCTATTACTAGCTGTTGGTGATATAGGGAGCTTGGGCTTATTTACAGATGCTAGTTCAGCAAGTGTGGGTTTAGTTGTTCCTAACTGAGAGTTATCCTTGGTTTCAGGAGTCGCTTGACCATTATCTGTTATTTGTTTTTGGCTATGGGTGTATTCCTGTTTAAAACCATTATGTTGTCCCACTGATTCGGGTTTAGGGGACAATTGCACCCTATTATTTCCAGTAGGAGCGAGGTTGTTACTTACTTTCTGCTTTTCGACTTTTGAGTTAACTTGATGTCCATCTCGTAAAGCATCTTCAAAAGCAGCCTTGGTTTTTTCACTGACGTAATTACTGCCATTTACACTGACTCTTAAACCTTTCTTTGTCGGATTATCAGAGACATTTTGTTCAAGTTGGTAAGAATCGAGATTATTTAAAGGTAAACCAGCGACACGCAACTGGACAACAGCTTCTTGCAGTTGACGGTACGAGCAGCTATGCTGCTTGTGCTTAGGGCTCTCCTGAGACTTAATAACTTGATGATCGGCTGACCGATCCCTTTTAGATATTTGAAGCTTTGCCAATGGCTTTTTTCCTGGGCTCGAACCAGAATTTAGGGCGATCGCCAGATGAGGTTTATCCTGAAGAATATTCTTGACTAGGTTCGTCAAAATATTCCTTGGTCCAAATTCAATAAAGAAATATCCCCCGGCTGCATAAATATTTTCAATTTCCTGTTTAAAGTGGACTGGACTAACAATATGAGATTCTAGGATTTGCTTGCTCGTATCGGCGTTGTTGGGATAAGGATTTGCTGTTGTATTGGAGTAAACTGGTATTTGGGGGCTGTTGAAGGTAACTTTGCTCAAAGCCTCAGTAAAAATGTCCTTGTCACGAGCAGCAAGGGGAGTATGAAAAGCTGCTGAAACAGGCAACAATTTTACAAAGCAACCAAGTTTCTCTAGACTTGGCTGGACTTTAGCCAGTTCTAGTTTAGTTCCTGCCAACACGACCTGATTATTAGAATTCCAATTAGCAATAATCAAATCGGGAAAATTTTTGACTACTTCAGTTATTTCACCAATATTTCCTATCACCACTAGCATTCCACTTGGGTCAAAATTTAAAGCTGGAGGAGATGCCATTGCTTGCCCTCTAGATTTAACTAGGAAGTAGTAATCTTCATCATTTAAAACTCCCGCAGCCCAAAGTGCAGTTAGCTCTCCAAAACTATGTCCGACAGTAAAATCAGGCTTAAATCCAGCCCGTTGCAAGATTTTATACAAAGCCGTACTAAATACACCAATAGCTGGTTGGGCATTTTCAGTTTTTTGTAAGGTGGCAACTTGAGCATCTTGTTGCGTTTTTTCCCAAGCAGGGGGAGGAAAAACAATCTCAGAAATGGATGCTAATTCATCTTGGAGCAGAATACGATCCATCTGCTGATAAACTTGGCGAAATTGAGGAAAGTTCGTCACCAATTCTTTACCCATTTCTAAATATTGAGAACCTTGTCCGGAAAATAAAGCGACTACCTTCCCTTGAGAATTAATGCCAGTTTGGCGGTAGTAAATTCCTTTGGGATGTTCCCAAGATTCTTTGGCCAGCTGATTTTTAAGGTTGTCAATGGTAATCTGTAATAATTCAGAGGCTTCTGTCAAAGATTGAGCTATAAAACCAACTCTCGCTGAGTTGAGAGGAATATCTAGAGATTGACCAGATTTGATTAGCTCTATGTAATGTTTTTCTCTGGTATCAGACTCTAACTGCTTTTGTACTGTTTGACATCGAGTTAATAATTTTCGGGGAGTTGGAGCAGCTAGTAAAATTATTTCTGGTGTTTTATTAAAGCGATAAGGTTGGTGATGTTCCCTTTCGTATTCTTCTAAGACCACATGAAAATTTGTCCCCCCAAAGCCAAATGAACTGACTCCTGCTCTTCTTGGGGGTTCAGTTTCTCCCTGAAACCAAGGTCGAGTTTTTGTGTTGAGATAAAAAGGCGAATCTTCAATCTCCAACTTGGGATTCGGTTGAGTAACATTAATAGTTGGCGGTAAAATTTTGTGATGCAATGCTAATGCAGCCTTCATTAAACTTGCTGCACCTGCTGCTGATTTAGTATGTCCGATCTGAGACTTAACACTTCCCAGTGAGATATGTTGTTTTTTCGGATTATTTTCGCCAAAAACTTCTTTTAAAGCAGCAAACTCCGTTGGATCTCCTGCTATAGTTCCCGTCCCATGAGCTTCAATTAAACCTACTGTTTCCGGTGCTAACCCCGCATCCTCATAGGCACGGCTTAAGGCTAGGGCTTGCCCTGATGAACGAGGTGCGTAAATGCTTTTATACTTACCATCACTCGATGTACCAATTCCCTTAATTACAGCATAAATGCGATCGCCATCTTGTTTGGCATCTTCAAGACGCTTTAATACCATCATCCCCACGGCTTCCCCAATGAGCATTCCATCTGCTTCAGCATCGAAGGGTCTAATTTCTCCTTGTTTAGAGAAGGCAGGGGTTTTACTAAAACACATATACATAAAGATGGTATTGTCAGTATCAACACCACCCGTAATCATCATGTCACTGCGATATTCGCTTAACTCACTCAATGCCATCCGCAGTGCACTCAAAGAACTTGCACAAGCTGCATCTACAACACAATTCATGCCCCCTAAATCTAAACGATTGGCAATTCGTCCAGAAATTACATTTCCTAGCATTCCTGGAAATGAATTTTCTTCCCAAGGAATATAAGCCAGTTTTATTTTTTTAATAATCTTTTGGCTATCTTCCTCAGATAAACCAATGCTTTGAAGAACTTTCTCCCAAACGGGATACTGCAAGCGACTGGTTAAAGGGGTAATTAATTTTTGTCCCCCACCTACTCCTAAAACCACTCCCGTACGCTCTCGAATTGATGGATGAGCCTTGCCATAACCTGCATCTTCCATCGCCTGTTTGGCTACCACCAGCGATAGCAGTTGAGCTACATCGGTAACCTCTAAAATATTGGGAGGCAACCCAAATTCCATCGGATTAAAATCAATATCTGGGATAAACCCACCTCGCTTACAATAGGTCTTATCAGGGAAAGTTGGCTCTGGATCGTAATAGTCTTCAATATTCCAACGGGAAGCAGGTACGTCTGTAATACAATTAACCCCATCAATAATATTTTCCCAGTATTCTCGTAAATTGTTTGACTGGGGAAATATTCCCGCCATCCCAATAATAGCTACGGGATTTTTCTGTAGTGATGATTGTAATTCTTTTTGATTCATAATATTCTATCCTTTTTGAATAGATATTTTAACTGCCTGTTATTGATTTAAATTAGCAGTCAATCTAAGTAGATAAACCTTGACAACATGCTCCCCAATTCCGGCAACGCTTTACCTAAAATTAGCTTCTTGCACTTCATCAGCATGAGAATTGCCATAAATACCCCGCGTGCAAATTTCTATGAGAGCATGAGATACTCGGTTCATATTCGGCAAAGTCTTATTTCTAGAAGCTACTAAAATCAATGGCTCAAAAAAAGTTGCACACAGGTTAATAAATACAAAGCTTGATTTATGTTATGAAATTTATATTTATCTGACATATCTTTACATTTTTTAAGATATTTTCTACATGTATATTTTGCTACAAATATACAATTTTGTGTATAACAAAAAACTACATTTGCAAAACTAGTTGTCTAGTTACAATGTAGTGTTTGATATTAAGGAGCAATGAAAAAGCTACTACTAGTGCTATTACAGGAAATTATACAATAATCTGCGTCGTGCTATTCCTTTGTTTCAACAGGTGACCATTTTTTGAATTCAAAATTCAAAATTCAAAGTTCAAAATTGACGAGCGCGGGAAGGGGGCTTCAAAACAAACACAATTCACGCTAAGAAGCCAACAAGATAATCCCGCTTTTCTCACCCCAAAGGCGATCGCTATGGACAGAAAGCCTACCGCATCTAGGTTTGACCCTGGTGTTCACTCAGTCACGACAAAAGACAGTCTGTTGGAGCGAGTTCCAGCCTGCATCAGAATCAATTAGAGTTTGAACAAAAAGCAATTTATTTGGCGTCATATTGAGGCAGATATATTTAGTTTTGCCATAAATTTTACTAAATAAATAAATCTAAAAACAGATATAATTTAGAGATAAAAATAATTTTATTTTCTCTATTTAATGACTCCTAATTCAACAAATTGCATCCCCAATCAACTAAATTTTGGCAGCCTAAAAGGAAGAAAAGTAATAGCTAATTTCAGTGGAGGAAGAATTACCTCAGACGCAGGAATTGTGTTGATGGCAGAGTTGGATAAAAAACTCAAAATTACGGCGAGATTTGCTGAATGTTTTCGAGATCATCGAAATTCATCTTATGTAGATTATCCCGTTCACCAATTACTAGCACAAAGAGTTTATGGGATTATTTTAGGTTATGAGGATGTTAATGATCATGACAAATTACGAGAAGATCCAGCCTTAGCAATTGCTCTAGGAAAACTGAACTTTATTGAACCAAATCAAAGAACGTTAGCTGGAAAAAGTACAATTAATCGATTAGAATATTGCCCGGAAACAATTATCAATCAAGAGTCAAGCCGTTACCATAAAATAGAGCATGACCCAAAAGAAATTGAAAAAGCCTTTGTTGAGATATTCCTCAATTCTTATAAAAAACCTCCGAAGCAAATTATTTTAGACATGGATGTCACTGATGACCAAGTACATGGTAATCAAGAAGGAGCATTTTTCAATCCTTATTATAAAGGAGTATGTTATGCCCCTTTATACATTTTTTGTGGGCATCATTTGTTGGTAGCAAAACTACGCTCTTCTAATGTTGACCCAGCAGGTGGAGCATTAGAAGAATTACAAAGAGTAATTGGATTAATTCGAGAAAAATGGCAGGATACTCACATCATAATCAGAGGAGATAGCGCTTATTCTCGTGAAGATATTATGATATGGTGTGAAGAAAAAATCGGAGTTGATTATGTTTTAGCTATGGCAACTAATAGCCAATTAAAGTTACGAGCTTCCGATGTTATTGAAAAAGCTAAAATTGATTATCAACAAAGACTTGAACCTGTTACTAAATTAATTGAAACGTTATTTTCCCCCGATGAATAATTAGAAGAAGCTTGGGAGTTAGTTCCAGAATCTACTTGGTATCGTTCTCTTTGCTACAAAACGCAAGAGTCTTGGAGTCGTTATAGAAGAGTTGTTACCAAAGTTTGTCATGGTAGCAAAGGGTCAAAAATGCGTCACGTTGTCACATCTTTACCGGCTTCAAAGATCCCACCATCTAAACTTTATACTGACCAATATTGTCCCAGAGGCGAGATGGAAAATCGTATCAAAGAACAACAACTTGATTTATTTGCTGATCGAACTTCAACATATGCGAAGCGGTATCCTTTAGGACAGACATTTGAGAGTAATCAACTTAGGCTTTGGCTATCCTCTATGGCTTATGTTTTAGAGAGCGTGTTTGATAATTGATAACTAGGTAGACACTGGGGTTGGAGAACTGTAAGTTAAACGTCTTAACATAAGATTTATCATGACGATATAAATCATAGTTTCACTGGTAGTTGGCAAATATTCATAATCTTTG
>JASJDR010000093.1 GCA_030065615.1 Xenococcus sp. MO_188.B8
AAGAAATCCCTATCTTGAGTCAGCGGTACTCCGCCGTCCTAAAGGATACCGCTTCGCATATAAAACGACGGAGCCTGCGCTGACCGCATTCCGCGGTCAGAAGAAGAGTCGGTTGTAGAAGTATTTGATCTCAGGTAAAGCCTGGCGCTTCGCGATCGCTAAAGAACATAAAACTTCTCAATCTTAAAGCGCTATTTGATAAACCATCCAACATGATGGGCAATTTCGCTATTAGCTATTTTACTCACCTTCATATGTAGTCATTGTAATATAGAACTCAAAATAGTCCGATATCTTTATCATTAGATATTATCAAGATAATAATTAAAATGATCGCGTTTCCAGAAAGCATTCCTAAAATAGCGATCGCTATTTTCTTTGCATAAACTTGAGCTGTTTTATTTCCTTAGCTATTTTTGATTTAAGCGAATGATTAGTCTGTAACCATCTTTCAGCATCTATTGCTGCCATACAACCGCTGCCCGCAGCTGTCACTGCTTGTCGATAAACGCGGTCTTGGGCATCCCCACAGGCAAAAACGCCAGCCACACTCGTATAGGTGGAATCGGGTTGGGTAAAAATATATCCTAACTCGTCCATTTCCAGCCATTCTTTAAATATCTCTGTGTTGGGTCGATGTCCAATAGAAACAAACAAACCCTTGACCGGCAGAATAGAAGTTTCTCCAGTCTTAACTTCTTCCAAAAGTAAACCTTCTAATTCCTCGTCTCCCAAAATGTCTTTGACTCGGGTATCCCAAATAAAGGAAAGCTTTGAACTGCTAAAGGCAAGTTGCTGCATAATTTTCGAGGCCCGTAACTGAGCGCGACGATGGATCACGAAAATATGGTCGGCAAAACGCGTTAGGAAAAGGGCATTTTCTAGGGCCGCATCTCCACCACCAACAACAGCTACGTCCTGCCCCTGGAAGAAAAATCCGTCACAGGTAGCACAGGAAGATACGCCTCTCCCCAATAGCCGTTGCTCATTTTCTAATCCCAGGTATCTTGGTGTGGCACCAGTGGCAATAATAACTGTATCAGCGAGCAAAGACTGTTCCCGATCTACGACTAGATGAAATGGTCGTTG
Source organism: Xenococcus sp. MO_188.B8 (assembly GCA_030065615.1). GTDB lineage: Bacteria > Cyanobacteriota > Cyanobacteriia > Cyanobacteriales > Xenococcaceae > Xenococcus. The sequence goes on from JASJDR010000093.1 coordinate 1,090, forward strand.
TGAAAAGTCTACGGTGGTAATCGTTCCCTGCCTCAGCTCAGTTTCAAATCGAGCTGCTTGGGCCTCAAAACACCGCATGAGTTCTGGTCCAAGAATTCCATTAATAAAGCCTGGATAGTTCTCGACATTACTGGTGGTGACTAACTGACCTCCTGGTTTTGGTCCCCGAATCACCAGAGGCTTAAGGTTAGCCCGCGCTGCGTAGATAGCAGCCGTTAGCCCCGCTGCCCCCGCTCCAATAATTATGGTTGAGCGATGATGGTCAGAATTTGAAGCCTTCATATCTGGTACTCCTTAATTACCAATTTTTTGAAACGAAGGTATGCTCCTTCTGGAGTTAGAAGTTCTAATTCTTGACAGTTAGTCAGGGATAACTGCCAACAGTCTGGAAATAGATGTAGGGTCAATCTAGATATTAGTCCCAACTCAAGTGCTTTGTTCACTAGTTTTTCTGCTGCTTCCGCTAGGGTCAGTAAATCTTGGAAGCGATATTCTTGGAACTTCTGGTGGCGGTCGACTGTCAACATGGATTCATCTCCATAGTGATCTAATTGGAGGTTAGGGTCTTAAATTTCTTGGATTAGATCCTTGACAAAAATTAATGAAAATGCATCAATTATAGTTTGATTATATTATAAACGAAGTCTTTAACAGCCGGAGAATCAGCTGGATTTTTATCTACATTCACCCTAAATAAGCTTTCCTCACTCCAGCCTGGTCTTAAGAGCTGATTCGTAAAGTAAAGATTAAGAAGCTAATCTTCGGGTCATTAAACGAATTAGTGAACCGTAAATCATAGCAGTGCTAAAGTCTGTAGATAACTCATAATCCTTTAATTCCTTATGACTAAAGAAGCTGAACGATTACAACAAGATAGTTGGAAAAAATGGGGACCCTATTTAAGCGATCGCCAATGGGGAACTGTCAGAGAAGATTATAGTAATTATGGAGAAGCTTGGGAATATTTTAGTCACGATCAAGCGCGATCGCGTGCTTATCGTTGGGGAGAAGATGGGATTTTAGGTATTAGCGATAGTCAGCAAAGATTATGCTTCGCTATTACCTTATGGAATGGTAAAGATCCGATTTTAAAAGAAAGATTGTTTGGTTTAACTGGGAATCAAGGAAATCATGGAGAAGATGTTAAAGAATATTATTTTTACCTTGATAGTAGTCCGACTCATTCCTATATGAAAGGATTATACAAATATCCCCAAAACGAATTTCCCTATAGTTTACTAGAGTCAGAAAATAGAAATAGGGGCAGACAAGATCCAGAGTTTGAGTTATTAGATACCCATATTTTTAATGAAGATAAATATTACGATATTTTTGTTGAATATGCCAAAAACAACCCAGATGATATTTTAATCAAAATTACAATTTGTAATCGTGCCCAAGAAAATCAAACACTACATTTATTACCTACATTATGGTTTCGCAATACTTGGTCTTGGTTTAAAGATGCTCCTAAACCTCAAATAAAACTAGGGGAAAATTATAATTCATTTACATCCAATATTACAATTGAGACTTCTCACCTAGAATTGGGTAATCATTATTTATATTGCCAAGGAAATCCTCAATTATTATTTACTGACAACGAAACCAACAATCAAAGAATTTTTGGATATGACGACGGCAATAAATATGTCAAAGATGGCATTAATAATTATGTCGTAAATCACCAAAAAGATGCAGTAAACTCTAAATATATAGGCACTAAATTCTCACCCCATTATATATTAGATATTGAAGCAAGAGAAACTAAAGTAATTAAACTAAGACTCTGTAATGATGCTCATTTACAACAGCCTCTAAACTCAGATTTTGACAATATATTTACTACTCGGATTAAAGAAACCTCAGAATTTTATCAAGAGATTAAGACGCCAGGTTTAACACCAGACTTACAAAATATTCAAAGACAAGCTTTCGCCGGTTTACTATGGACAAAACAATATTATAATTATGTCATAGAAGAATGGTTACAAGGCGATTATAATCAACCACTACCACCAGCATCTAGGCAGAAAGGCAGAAATAAAGAATGGATTCACCTCGATAATCAGGATATTATCTCTATGCCCGATAAATGGGAATATCCTTGGTTTGCTGCTTGGGATTTAGCCTTCCATTGTATTCCCCTAGCTATTGTCGATCCTGAGTTTGCCAAAAATCAATTAGATATAATGACGCGGGAATGGTATATGCATCCTAATGGACAAATTCCTGCTTATGAATGGAACTTTAGTGATGTTAATCCGCCAGTTCACGCTTGGGCAACTTGGCGAGTTTATCAGATAGAAAGAAAATATAAACGTAAAGGCGATCGCGTTTTTTTAGAGAGGGTATTTCAGAAACTATTATTAAACTTCACTTGGTGGGTAAATCGTAAAGATGTTGAGGGCAATAATATCTTTGAAGGGGGATTTTTAGGCTTAGATAATATAGGTGTATTTGATCGTAGTGCCGCTTTACCCACAGGAGGACATATTGAACAAGCAGACGGTACAAGTTGGATGGCAATGTATTGTCTCAATATGCTAACTATTGCCTTAGAATTAGCCTTAGAAAATCCTGTATATGAAGATATAGCAACTAAATTTTTTGAACATTTTCTTTATATTGCCGATGCGATGAATCATATCGGTGGCGATAAAACTGAACTTTGGGACGCAGAAGATGGTTTTTTTTACGATGTATTACATCTTCCTAATAGTCAAAAAATAAAATTAAAAGTTAGATCAATGGTAGGATTAATTCCGCTATTTGCGGTTACTACCTTAGAACCATCAGTTCTTAATAAATTACCCAATTTTAAAGCAAGATTAGAATGGTTTATTAAACATCGCCCTAAACTTAAATATAATGTGGCTTGCATGGAAACTAAAGGAGTAGGTGCTAGAAGAATGTTGGCTTTATGTTATGTAACTTTAGGGAAATATGTTGCCGAAGATAAATTAAGACTTATTCTGACAAAATTACTCGATGAAAATGAATTCTTTGGGAAGTATGGCATTCGTGCTTTATCTCGTTATCACCAAAATAATCCCTATACTTTTGATGTTAATGGGAATGAACATCGAGTAGATTATGAACCAGCAGAATCCCGTAGTGGTTTGTTTGGTGGTAATTCTAATTGGCGTGGCCCTGTTTGGATGCCAGTAAATTATTTATTGATCGAATCTTTGCAAAAGTTCCATCACTATCTGGGAGATAATTTTAAAGTAGAATGTCCTACTGGTTCAGGTAACTGGATGAATTTATGGCAAGTATCCCAAGAAATTTCCTATCGACTAACTCGTATTTTCCTCAAAGATAGTCGGGGGAAAAGAGCAGTTTATGGGGCAACTGAAAATTTTCAAGCTGATCCTTACTGGCAAAATTTAATTCTTTTCTATGAATATTTTCACGGTGATAATGGTGCAGGAATTGGCGCAAGCCATCAAACTGGATGGACGGGATTAGTCGCTAAGTTGATTCAGCAAAGTGGGGAATATATTCAGAATTGTCATCAAGACGAATGTTAGTCAGTTTCTTCGAAATTAGATTTACTAAAACACCAATCTTTAATTTCTGGGAAAGAACATTACACCAAATTAAATAATGGTTGATAAACATACAATTTAGTAGGGGTTTGGCATTGCCAAACCCCTACATTTATCTGCGGTATTTTTTATTCAAATTAGTATTACATTGATGTAGATTTAGTGAGACATCGCCATATGCCCTACACGATACTGGTAAATCTCATCAAAACTTAGTACAAATATTTATAGAAATTATTTTACCTGTTACTTAATTTATGGTTGCCATATTTTTTGATTAAGATTTAAATCTTGTACAATACCAATCATTAATTGTAAATTTTCAAAATATTCTCGTAAAGGCGCAAAGGATAGCATACTGGTAAATAGCTTTGGTTCAAAAAGATTGTGATAGTAGCGAATCGCGATACATACATGACCTTCGATAAAAGAAATATAAACATTTCTGCGAGCTTTTTTCTGGAATTGTACTAATCGATTCATTAAATTAGTTGATAAAATATAGCGAGATTCGAGTTGAGAATCTCCATAAACAGAAAACATACGATTAAATTCAGGATCTTCTAAATTTACTATTTGTCCTCGCCAAGTTTGAGAAGTAATTTTATTTGCTAAGTTATTAGGAAGAATAAAAGTCCGATTTTCAAAATTCTTAGGAAATTTAGCAATGAAGAATAATCCTCTAAAAATCTCGGTTTTAGGAGTTTGAGAATTTATTTCTGGCACATTTTTTTGATGTTGCCCTAGCTGGTCTAACTTAATCAAGAAAACTATTAGATAAATTATAGTATTCAAAATTAATGAAATTATTTGTAAGCAAACTCTGAGTAAAAAATTGTTAGCTCCTATTTGTTGAGATAAACTACCAAGTCTAGCAGTAAAGCGCTCTTTAATGCTAGATATTCTTTCTACTATAATTTCGGAAAAAAAGATATCTGTTCCTCCTATGGTGCCAAAAACACAATCTTCTTGCTCTAAAAAATCTGGGAGATCTCTACCGTTGCTAAAAAGTTGACTGCGACTAAAACATATTTCAGTGTGATGTTTATCTTCTATAAGTAAATGCGAAGCGTAATCTAGGGTATTATGCTCATCAATAAAGCCGACTATTTTCTCGATTATTTCTCTTTTAAATCCTAATCCATATACTTGGATACAAGCACGCCAATAAATTAACCATAGAGGAAATAAGCATACTAATCCAAGAACGAAAAATATATAAAATGAATTCTTAAACATTAGAAAAGATGTTAAAAATAATCCGATCGCGCTAGATAAAAAAACACATACAATACCAGAGAGTATGATACTAATCAGAGCTTTTTTTCTCTGTTGTTCTAATTTTTTTAGTTGTGGTAATAAATTATCTTGGCAATAATTTTTGAATTCAGCTAAACTTTTTAGTCTTATACTCCGATTAGGTATAACTTTCTTTGGTTCTGGTTCTTTTTCTGAAGGTAATACAGTATTGTCATTGTCTATCGATTCTCCTGTGATAGTTGCTAAAAATTGTTCTCCCCAGAGTCGATTACCTGATGAAGAATTAGCAATTATTTGTTCGCATAATGCGATCGCTTTATCTATAGCTTGGTTTTGATAATAAGCTTTAACTAATCCTCTTTGAATATGAAAATAATTAGGAGTGCTGGTATCTGTCTCCCGCAATAGTTCCTCAAAAAGAGCTGTAGCTTGAACATAATCACCAGTTTTTAAAGCGCGATCGCCTTTAATAAATAATCCTTGAATTTCTTGTTGATTCACAATAAAAATTTAAAATCATTATTAATTATTAAAAATCTGATCGACATCAATATTTTGTCTTTCCTGAGCTGTAGCCACAAAAACAGTCCTCAGACGATATCCCATCATGTTAGCAATAATATTACTGGGAAACATTTCCAAGGCATTATTATATTCTGTAACAGCGGTATTAAAAAATCTTCTCGCAGCAGATATTTGTTCCTCCACCTCAGTCAAAGTTGCTAATAATTGACTCACATGATGATCGGATTGTAACTCAGGGTAATTCTCAATAGTTGCTAAAAGATTACCCATAGTGCGAGAAATTTGGTTTTCTAAAACTAACCGTCGATCTTGTGAAATATTACCTGTCAAAACCTGCGATCGCAATCTGGTAATTTCTGCTAAAGTTTTCTGTTCAAACTGCATATGTTGTTTAACAACAGCAACTAAATTAGGAATAAGATCGCATCTTTTTTTGAGCAAAACATCAACACTAGAAAAAGAACGATCTATTTGATTTTTCTTGAGCACTAAGCTGTTGTAGATTCCGATACCCATAACAAAAATAATTAAAATTAATGATATTAAAATAATCCCCAACATATACTATATTCTGCTTGATACAATAATTCTCATATATATAATTCCCAGTAACAAACAAAAAGTAACATTATTAAACATTAAACATTGAATATTTAATGTTTATTTGTTAATTTCTCTTGTCTCTTTTCTCTAAGGCTCTAAAAGTTACTATCTAACACCTAATACTTACTTATTGCTTAATCTTATTAAATTTTCTTGGATTTTTCCTAATTGCAATGAATGTATTTTTCCTAACTCAAAATCATTAATCTGTTCCTGGTGCTCTGTAACTACTAAAACCAAAGTTGGAATATTAAACTCTTGAAGATTACGAATTAATTTTTTCCTGGCTTCATCCCAGTGAATCAAGATACAAATACAGCCGCTCAACAGGGAAACTCGATTCATTACTGTAGAAGTCAAACTATCAAAAGACTTATCCTGACAAGTAGTAACCCCCATAATTTCACTATATTCGGCTGAGTTAAACTCGCGCGTTCCCAACACCTCGATTGGGTAAGCCGAGGGAACCTCGGCACCCCTCTCGGTCATAGCGAGGTTCCCTCGCTGGGGTCGCTCGTCGAAGCTATCCAGAATTAAAGCATGACGAACAAAAAACTCTTCCTGTTCTTCCCTAACAATTGGTTTATCAGTTTTTGCCCAACTTCTCCAATGGATTTTCCGCAAAGGATCACCAGGGCGATAATCACGCAAAGAGACGAACTCCTCTGAATCTCCTACAGAAGAAGCTAAAGTCATACTTCCCGATTGAGTTTTTCGCAATCCAGGAAGTTGAAACTGCGGTACTTGATAGCGTTTCGGTAAAACCAATAAAGATTGTTTGAGAGAAAGAGTTTTGCAAGCATTAAAAAGGGAAAAAGGATCGGGGCGGGCTATAGTTATGCCAGTTAATTCGACAATACCCCTCGCCGTGGGTTCAATTTCTATTACTACCTTAGTTTTTCCCTGGGCTTTAATGGTGGGGAGGTTAACGAACTTTGCACTAGCCTTAGTTTTGCGTGAAACTAGCTGACCCCAACAATAATACAGGTAAGAGATAGAAGTATAACGAGATTTATTTAGTGCAATCGCGCTTCTAAATTCCGAATAACTAGGATTTGCTGAGAAACTAGAGAACATTGCGAGATAAGGATTTCAGAGATTAGAGGGCTAGTAAAGTGTCAGGAAAATCGCTAAAATGCCTCAAAACCCTTGCACTTTTACCTGGAGAATGTACCGAATTAACAGTGTAGCTAAGAATAAGGTGTCAAACTTTGACCTACAGGCGATAACTCAGTTAGATGAAGAGAATCGATGGGTTAAACTAGCAGAACTAATTCCTTGGTCAGAATTGGAAACAGAATATGCCCGTCAGTTTAGTAAGAAAATGGGTGCTCCAGCAAAGCCCTTTCGCATGGCATTAGGGGCATTAATCATAAAAGAGCATCTGGGGACAAGCGACAGAGAAACCGTAGAAAGAATCAAAGAGAGTCCTTATCTACAGTATTTTCTAGGATTACCAGGATTCAGCAAGCAAGCACCATTTGAAGCCTCGATGTTCGTCCATTTTCGGAAACGATTAAATCTGGAACTGGTAGGAAGAATCAATGAAAGAATTGTCTTGAATCTGAGGCAGGCAGAGCAAAACACCTCACCAGAAGAAGGGCCAGCAGAAGACCAGTCAAAAGTAACCGCAGAAAGGGAATCAGAGCTGCCGCAAAATCAAGGTCAATTAATTTTAGATGCTAGTTGTGCGCCAGCAGATATCAACTATCCCACAGATCTCAAGCTCTTGAATCAAGCTAGAGAACAAACGGAAAAGCTCATAGATCAATTGTATGAGCAAGTCAGACCAAAGCTGGGCAAGAAACCGAGAACCTACCGCAGAATAGCCAGAAAAGACTATTTGGAACTGGCGGGGCGCAGCGTCGACCCAAAAGAAAAAAACTCCGTCAAGCAATTCGTAAGCAGCTATCTTACCTCAGAAGAAATCTAGCCCATATAGATGCACTAGTCGATGCAGGAGCAAGCTTATCAGAACTGAATCAGCAGAATTATTGTCTGCTCTTAGTTGTTAGTGAATTATTCCGACAGCAACAATGGATGTATGAGAATAAAACCAATAGAATTGATGATCGAATTGTCAGTTTAACTCAACCCCATCTGCGTCCGATTGTCCGAGGTAAAGCAGGGACACCAGTGGAGTTTGGAGCCAAAATTTCTGTGAGCTACAGTGATGGTTATTGCTTTCTCGATCATCTTAGTTGGGACAATTTTAATGAATCACTGTACCTCGAATCACAGGTAGATAAATATTACCAAAGATTCGGCTGCTATCCCGAATCGCTTCATGTCGACCAGATTTATCGTACCAGAGCCAATCGAGCTTGGTGCAAAAAACGAGGAATTAGGCTCAGTGGTCCGCCTTTGGGTCGACGACCCACAAATCGTTCACCAGAGCTGATTCAACAGCAGCGTGAAGATGAAAGATATCGCAATGCCATAGAGGGTAAATTCGGTCAAGCCAAGAGACGCTACGGTCTTGGTCGCGTTATGGCCAAGCTCTCTGAGACTGCTGAAAGTAGCATCGCGATTACATTTCTGGTTATGAACCTTGAGCAACTGCTCAAGCAGCTTTTGATGCTCTTTTTTTGTTTCGTCTGCAATCGAAGACAATTAAAAGAGTCTTAGTTTGAAGCTTTTATTAATCTTCTTGTTAATTTGAGCCTCAGATTCAACTTCCTATTAAATTAGACTAATACTTTTTCAGCAAGCCCTAACTAGGACAAGGATCAGCAAAATTTTCTCTTAACCTCAATCCCTTTTGTATTTTGTTAGTTTGATTCTCAACAAGAATTTGATATTGCAATTTTACTCCAGCAGTGTCAAATCGGGGGAGAGTGCGAGTTACTCTAAAGCGAGCTGTAAAACGCAGACTAAATAAAATTGCTATGACCAAAATTGCTCACAAAAAAGTAAAAACTTGATATGCCATAGTTAGCTTAGTATCGATTCCGACAATGGCAGAGATCAACAAACAACCAATAATTGCCATTCCAATAGCTGTAAATCTTCTATCTAGCCATTGCTTAAACGTATGGAATAAGCAGAACAGAAGATAGAGGGTTTTGTAACTCATAACTCTTATACCAAGTTGGGAATTCTATCTTGGCACAGGAATTAGTTAGTATTTAGTGTTAGGCATTTTTGTTTACAGTCTATTACCAAAATAATCTTTAGGGTCAAAGAATTAAAAAAGCATTAAAAGACGAGCTCAACTCAGCTTTTGTTTGGTTACAGTGGATTCATCACTATTGCTTGAGCTTTATTTTTTTTAAGATGACGGCTTTAAAACAGAGATCGCTGAAAAGGAGTAAATCTACCACCTCAAACAAACAACTAATCTTAATGCCTATCGATCCCCTGACTATCGAGGAAGAAAGTGATCGCTTTTCTTTAGAAAGAAAAGTAGAAAGAGCTTTTTATGAAGCAGGAAAAGCTTTAAGGGAGTTAAGAGATCGCAGGCTTTATCGTTCTACCAATGTAACTTTTGAGGAATATTGTCGAGATCGCTTCGACTTTACGCGCCGTCGTCCCTACCAGCTAATTGAAGCTGCCCAAATCTATGATAATCTCATCGATAAATGTGAAGAAATTGTCGAGGTTTTGCCGACTAAAGAAGGACAAGTGCGACCTTTAAGTGAACTGGATAGCGCACAACAACCATTAGCCTGGGAAGCTGCAGTAGAACAGGCAGGGGGAAAAGTTCCCACTGGACGCATAGTAAAAGATGTAGTGCAAAGGATGAAGGACAATAATCCTAAACCCATAACTTTTCAGGTAGGAGAAATCTGTCAGATTATGACCAAAGATAATCCCCAACTGAGAGGTAAAGGGGGCTGTTGGTGTATTATTAGTGATATCTATAAATTAAGCTGTCAAGTTCATACCTGGGACAATAATTATATTCTGCGATCAGAAAATCTGAAGTCTCTGGGATATTCTCTAGAAGAATGTAAGCAGATGGAGAATATTAGTATACGCATGACAATGCTCCATGCAACGGGAAACTTAGATGAAGCCGCACTTTGGGTTCTCAATGGTCTAGCTAAACTTACAACTCCTCGGTTAACAGATTTAGAGGAAAAGCTGCTAGCACTCTTAGAGCTAGAGTATGGAACTGGTACTTTCGATTCTTGAATTCTTGAATTAGGTTAGTGGGTAACTTATAGCGAAACTCAAATATTTTTCGGACAAGTCTAATACAGTATTGTTATATTTTTACCAGAAGTCTCTTGATTATTTTAATTAGTATTTCTTACACGGTTACTATCTCTAATAGGCCAAGAATCAAGAGCATGAGAGTTGAAAACTATGTAGACAGAGTTAAAAAGGCAAAAAGCAATTTCATAAGGCATAAGTATCTAAACGTGATTATTTACATTTTCCTAATCCCCCGTTTATTTTTTGAACTAAGCAATTAATTTTGTCTTGCCACTTAGTAACTTTTATGTTAGTTACTATAGACATAGTTGAGTTAATTTATACTTTAATATTTCTGAGCAAATAACTTAATTGATTCACCTCTCAAAGAGCATCCGTTTTATCAAGCATGGTGGAAAGCTCAACCGCCTCCAGGTTCCAAACTATAATTTTAAAAAATAGAAATATAGAGCAAGTAACACCTTTTTCCTTTAAGTTTTATCCTGTTACTCAAGCAATAACAAAAGCTATAGTTTTCAAACTATACGCAGTTTAGTTATCATTGTCTCTCCCCACACTTTATTAGGCAATAGATGATCTTTTCCATACCTTTTTTCTTTAACCTGAGATAATATAGCTTAGAACCAAATATAATCATGGTAAATAATGAATGACACTATTGCTTTTGTAGTTAAAATATTGATTTTCTCGACTCTCTTGTCTGTTTTGATTAAATATGGTGGTCAACTGTTATCAATAAATCCCACTGTTGCGATCGTGATCATGGCTATTTTATTACCTACTATTATTGTGGCGGTCGCTTTAGGTTGGAGATCTCAGAAAAAATTGTCAATTGATAATTAACGAGCGCTCTTAAGGAGGCTTCAATACAAATAGGATTAAAGGGAAGTGTGGGGAGTGTGGGAAGAGGAGGAAGGGGTGAGCGAAGCGCTGTTAACAGGGAAGTCAACAGAAAAGTCCCCTCCCGGCGCGCACCAAGCGCCCAAATAATAATTGACAGGAGTTCTTAGAAGTGGATCTTGGTAATTGGATTGGATTTGTTGTTTTTTTTGCTGCGCTATATGTACTATGGCAAATTAGACAACTATTGTTATTGGTATTTACGGCAATTGTTATTGCTACTTCGCTTAATATTCTAGTTAAAAGTTTTTGTCGTAGAGGGATTAAACGAGTCTATGCAGTATTGCTTTCAATCTTGTTATTACTGAGTATAATCTCAGGTTTCTTCTGGATTATCGTTCCACCATTTATCAATCAGTTTCAACAGCTAGCTAAGTTAATACCACTAGGTATCGAAAAACTAAATATTTGGTTAGATATTATTGTAATGCGTCTTGATCCAGAAATAATTAATTATTTACCCAGTAAGGAGGAACTCGCTAAACAATTACAACCTCTGTTAGAGAATTTATTGGGAGGTGGATTGAGTCTTTTTTATGGTTCTTTAGGCGTATTACTAAGTATTTTATTATTATTAGTAATCACCTTTATGATACTAGGAAATCCTACTCCCTATCGTCAAGGATTTATTAGATTATTTCCTGCTTTTTATCGTCACCGAATTGACGAAATTCTTGATCTTTGTGATATAGCTTTGCAAGGTTGGTTAGTTGGTATTTTATTTAACATGGGCGTGATTGCTATTTTGAGTTTTATTGGATTATCTATTTTGAAAATTCCTCTGGCTTTAGCGCAAGCAATTTTAGCTGGCATTTTAACTTTCATTCCCAATTTAGGTCCATTTTTAAGTGTACTCTCACCTATGGCGATCGCACTACTAGATGCTCCTTGGAAATCTTTAGCAGTGTTGATTTTTTATGCTTTAATTCAACAAATTGAAGGTAATTTGTTAACCCCCTTTGTGATGGAAAAGCAGGTGTCATTATTGCCAGCGATCGCTTTATTGGCTCAAATATTTTTTGCTACTTTCTTTGGATTTTTAGGGTTATTCTTAGCTTTACCTTTAACTATCGTTGGTCAAGTATGGCTGCGAGAAGTTGTTGTTAAAGATATTCTCGATCCTTGGAAAGAGAATTTAAAAAATAATAATTTGACAAAAAATTAATTACTAGGTTGAACATGAAGGCTATCTTGTCCCATGCCATCTAAATTTATTTCCCATTTTGGAGGATTACTATGGGATTTATATTGGTAAGTGGCTAAACATTGTTTTTGCTGATTAATAATGCGCAAATTATAGCCGTATTCTCTAGTCACTGTACCTAATTGATTAATAAAACGATAACGACCTAAATAATCCAATAAAGTCCATAGTTGCCAATTCACCGTTAAGTCAATCTGCTTTAATTTGTGATTTGCTAACCAGCTATTAATCAATCGTCCGCCAAAAGGATCAAACTGTTCTCGAGCCCACCATAAACCGAGAACAGTAACACCAGATAAAGCCACATTTTGTTCAGTAATTATCTTATCTTTGAGAGATTGATTTGCTTTTTTAACTGCAAATTCCAAATCGATGAAGCGCGTACAGTAATTATCAGTTACAAAATTTATCTTCTCAGCACTAGCAATCTTAGCATTACCTAGAAATACAGTAATTAATATCAATAAATATAATTTTTTTATCAGCTTCATTATGATATTAAAATAATTAATTAATTCTTATAGTATATATAGATATCGTCAATCAGGCTACTCTCACATTCTAACTCTTCAAATTTAGCAATGCCAACCAATCTAATTTCTCTTCCCCAGTTGAAGAACAGGGAACGAGTAAGAACCACCAGTAACCAGGAACTGATGTTTTCCTTCTTCCTTTTTACCCTTTCCTGATTACAGAAGATTATCCTTTATTTCGGAAACCCGCATTGTCTCGTTGCTTCATGCTGACTTACAATGGGAAATAATAAATCTATATCAAAAAAGATTACTTTTTAATTTTTAGTTGTTGAGTTAGATAGACATGGGATTTTTTGATTCTGAAGTAGTACAACAAGAAGCCAAGCAGTTATTTGAAGATTATCAATCTTTGATGCAACTTGGAAGTGATTATGGAAAATTTGATCGCGAAGGAAAAATACTCTTTATTGAAAGAATGGAAGGGTTAATGGAGCGGTATAAAATTTTTATGAAGCGTTTTGAGCTATCAGAAGATTTTATGGCACAAATGACCGTAGAGCAACTCAAAACTCAATTAGGTCAGTTTGGTGTTACTCCCCAACAAATGTTCGACCAGATGAATATGACCTTACAGAGAATGAAATCAGAGATTGACAAGTAACACTCCTACAGCTGAAAGCCATGGTTGCTTTTAAAGTAATATCTTATAAAAGCTCAAAGCCTTAAAGTCTAAGGATTTTCTCTCAGTTTGTTAGTGCTTCAAAACCTGAAACTATATCGAGTAATTCTTCTGTAATCGTAGTTTGGCGTTGATGATTAAACTCCATATTTAGTTCACTGAGACGTTCAGCAATGTTTGTTTCTGCCATCTGCATCCCAGCTAATCGACTGGTATTTTCGCTTTTCAAAGATTCAGCACAGGCACGATATAGAGAAACAAAAAAATACTGGCGAAATAAAACTGTGGCTAACTTGTCTTGGCTCATTGTGAAAGTAGGCAAACTACGAGATGTCCATTTTTGCTGTGGTAATTTTTTGAGCCGTTCCAAATTAAGGGGGAAAATTTGTAAATCCGTTGGACGATAAGTAGAACCATTTACAATTCGATTGTAAATAACTATGATCTGATCGACCTGCTTTTCCTGTCGCCACTGTTCCAAGATCAAGACCATTTCTTGAATGATAGCTGTAATTCCGAGGATCGAACTAGGTAAGGGAAAACAAGCTTCACATTTATGCCCCACTGCTTCTAAGCGATCGCCGATTCGCGAACCAATAGCCAAAATAAGCCGATTATGTTCAGCTAGCGACAAGCGACCCTGCGGATTTTTAATCCTGCGCGAGTTTGACAAATTCTGACTATATTACGGACTGCAAATCAATTGCTGTGGCAATTTTCTGTTTGGGTTCTTCGATAGTTGCTATCTAACTCACCCAAGAAACTGTTTAATATTTTAGAAAATTTTCTCACAGCTTCTTCAAATTTTAGAATTATGATGAATAGTAGACTCTATTCTCAAATAGGCTCTGCTATTACATTAAATCTACTCTTAACATGCAGCTTATACGAGTAATCTTATTAACAAAAATTCTACTATTAAGAATTAATAGTTCAGGAGAAAGAGTTGATGCCTGAATCCTTCCCACAATATTCGATCAATAAACAATTAGAACAAAATCGTCTTAATTCAAAGTTAAAAGAGCGATTAGGATATTCAGGTATCTATTCTCAAAGAAATTCTCAGCAGTTTTTTGACCGGCTTTCTCTAGTAGAACAACAGGAGTTACTTAAAGAACTTAGGGCCGATTATTATCAAATTATTACCAACTATTTTGCTAAAGAAACCCAAATTAATGAGCAGATTGATCGATTTGTCGAAAAAGCCTTTTTTATTAATCTTCCTCTAGACAAAGTCGTAGAAATTCATATGAAATTAATCGATGATTTAGCTCGTGAACTAAGGTTCCAGGGTTTACATCCAGAATTTCTTAGCGAATATCGTTTGACTTTAATTGATGTGATTGCTCACTTAGGAGAAATGTACCGTAGTGTACTGACTGAAAATTGTCTAGTTTCTGACTTCTAATTTTCCTAGTTAGAACAGTTTTTCTCTATTATTTAATGATTATTCCTTGAAGAATGCTAAGTAAATCTAATTTGAACTATAATCTGAATCTTAGCATATTGCTCAAATTAGATTTGATCTAGAAAAGGCAATCTGCGAACCTAGACACTACTTGATGTGCAAAGCAGGGTGTTAGTGATCTGCAAAGCAGGTAGTGCGTGAGCGCGATTATGAACTTAAAACATGCCCAAGATATACCAGGTACCAAGCCCAAATAATAAGTAAGCGATGATAACGATAATGTAAGCACCAGTTTTAGTAACCATATTTTTAGTAATAAATCGTATTTCAGCCACCGATGCTAACATCACAAAAAAATAATGCAAGTATCATAGCGAACATTAACTAAAAATTTTTAATTGAATTATCAAAAATTACTAGATGGATAGAGAATTATTTATGATTAAAACTATATTTTCAACTTGTTATCTATAGATTAATTAAAATTAGTTATTGTTTCGGAAACATTAATTCCCAATCCCAATCAGAAACTATTTTCGCCAAGGCATCTCCTGCAGTCAAATCTTCAATAAAAGGTAATTTACCTAAGACTGGAACTTGAGTTAAGGACTCAATTAGATCTTCAGGAGCTAAACTGTTTAGCTCAGTTGCTGAGTCATAAAGTTCACAACAACTCAAAATAATACCCCGGAGATCTATTTTCAGACTTCTAGCTAAAGCAACATTAGCTACGGCATGGGCGATCGCACCTAATTTAATCGGCACAACTAAAACCGTAGGTAAACGCCATTGCGCAGCAAGATCAGCTACTGTTAATTCATGGGTTACAGGAGATCCTAAACCGCCTAAAGCTTCAATTAAAACCAAATCTTGTTGCTGTTGTAACTTAGACAGGCATTGCCAAACTACACTTAAATCGATAGTTTTTCCTTCCCGATCCGCAGCGATTGGAGGCGCTAAAGGAGCCTGAAAATGTAAAGGCGTCGCAATCTTGAGTAACTTACTATCCTCTGAGGTTGCGGTTGGCTCAAGATTACCAAATAATTTCTCATATAATTCGCGATCGCCTGTTCCAGTTTGCATTAGTTTTAATAATCCTAAACTGCTATCGGTCAGATACTTTTGAGCATAATACACTAAAGCTGTTGTCACAAAGGTTTTACCGACATTAGTATCTGTTCCCGTAATAAGCAGAGAATTATTCATTTAAAATTCCTTACCTGTTGCAATTGTTGAATTAATTATTATTGTAACTGTGTATTGTCACTTAAAAAATAGACTATAAAACTTCAAATACGAACAGGTTTACATTATTTAATTGACATAGATTGGTGTATAACTATTGTATGAATTTATAGTTTAATTTTATGGTTTTGCTGTTTTTCAAAATCAGCAATATCTTATTTTCCAATATATTGTTAATTTATATATAATGCTTGTTTATCAAAAAGTTTGCAGTAGGCAATGATGACTAATTGACAAGCGACCCTGCTGAAGTTCTTCCTATTCAAGGATATTATCACACTTGATGGGACAAGCCTTAGCAAAAGAGCGCACAAGTTTGACCTATTTAGCTGTACAATAAAACTGATTTTCACTTTAATATGTAAAGTAAGTGTAAAGATTTACGATATTAAAGAATAGTTCAAAAATTAACTTTCTATCATAATGGTAGTAAAGTTTCTCTTGTAAAGAGAAAGGTATTATATTTTTCAATAATACCGATAAATTGTAATAATTAAGATTGCTGCGAACCTAGTTAATTAATCGTATTCTGCCGTGAGCCACACAACAACTTTTTTGCTTCAGTCAATGATACAGCAGCCTGTAATCTCAGACTCTAACCGTCTTCGATTATTTGCAGGTTCCGCTAACAGACCTCTTGCTCAAGAAGTAGCTCGATATCTAGGAATAGATCTCGGACCCATGATTCGTAAGCGGTTTGCAGATGGAGAACTCTATGTTCAAATACAAGAATCCATTCGCGGAGCTGATGTATATTTACTTCAGCCTTGTTGTAATCCCGTAAACGACAATTTAATGGAATTAATGATTCTGATTGATGCTTGTCGTCGAGCTTCAGCTAGACAAATTACAGCAGTTATTCCCTATTACGGTTATGCTAGAGCAGACCGCAAAACAGCAGGAAGAGAATCTATTACTGCTAAGTTAGTAGCCAACTTGATTGTTCAAGCAGGAGCGAATAAAGTCTTGGCAATGGATCTGCACTCAGCACAAATTCAAGGTTATTTTGATATTCCTTTAGATCATGTATATGGTTCTCCAGTACTAATAGATTATTTGGCGAGGAAAGAACTTCCTGATTTGGTAGTTGTTTCCCCTGATGTGGGAGGTGTAGCCAGAGCCAGAGCTTTTGCGAAGAAACTTAATGATGCACCCCTCGCTATTATTGATAAACGTCGTCAGGCTCATAATGTAGCAGAGGTCATGAATGTTATTGGTGATGTCAAAGGGAAAACCGCAGTATTAGTAGACGATATGATCGATACTGCGGGAACTCTCCTCGAAGGAGGGAAACTGCTACAAAGAGAAGGTGCCAGTAAAATCTATGCTTGTGCTACCCACGCAGTTTTTTCTGGTCCAGCAGCTTCTCGTCTCTCCAGTGGAGTTTTTGAAGAAGTAATTGTCACCAACACAATTCCTGTTCCTGAAGAAAAACAATTTAAACAATTGACTGTACTATCTGTCGCCAATTTGTTGGGAGAAGCCATCTGGCGAATTCATGAAGACACTTCTGTCAGC
Organism: Xenococcus sp. MO_188.B8; assembly: GCA_030065615.1. Classification (GTDB taxonomy): domain Bacteria; phylum Cyanobacteriota; class Cyanobacteriia; order Cyanobacteriales; family Xenococcaceae; genus Xenococcus. The sequence continues at coordinate 18,620 of JASJDR010000093.1, forward strand.
AGCATGTTCCGATAAGTAATAAGTAATAAGTTCTAATTTTAAAGCTTTTTGCTTACTACTAATTGATGGTTGCTTTCCACTTGTATCACTAGGTTTTATAGAGAAAAAATAGAGAGTACATAGCAGTTATTCTTGAGGAAAAGTTATGTTATGTACTCTTCTTTCTCCGTTGGTTTTTTCCTATCTTCTAAAAATAGTCACGTAATTCATTATTTTCTTTGAGTTGCTTGGCCAAACTAGCCCGACAAATAATCGTGGCTGATCGCTTCTCTACTTGCAAAAATAGTTTACCAACAAAGAGACTTTTAACGCTTGGTATTTGATAGACAGTAAATTCTTCTAATTGAGAATTAGTTACAAAACCTAGATTATTGAGAACTTTCTCGATTATTTGCTCAAAATCTTTACTCTTTTTAAAAGAGACTGTAATCGTCACACTACGGTTAAATTTTGCCCCCAAAATACCAGTAAGTAGACCAACAATTAAACCTAATTGATACAGTAGTGATTCATCTATCCCCAATCTACCACCTTGGGTAAAGGCAATCAAAAATATAATTACATTCGTACAAGCAAAATAATATAAAAAAGTGATGACAATTCCTGGTGGTTCTATTTTGAGTAATAGCAAAACTCTATCCTGTATATTTTGATTGATCAATGATTTGGACACACACCGCAATGTGCCCCTAAACCAATGGGATGTTCTTTCTCAGAAATCATCCTAGTATAACAATAAAGTTAAAAAACTGTTGCTTGACTAATTAATTTAGGCAGGGAAATTCTGTTACGAGTTTGCGGATTAATACAGACATGTTTAGTCTTAGCAATAGCTAAGGGTTTATTGAGAAATTTTTGGGCAAAAACTTGATAATTAATCAGAAATTCATGATCTTGAACCAATTCTGGTTCCAGGTCTATTTGTAGTTGATCTCCGCAAAATATAGGACGTAAAAAATCAATATCTGCATGAACTATGGGAATAGCCATTGTTCTTTCTATTAACATTCGTGGCAAACTAACCCCAATTTCTGTTAACCATGCTTCATAGGCTTCGTGACAGATTTTTAAGGCATTAGTAAAATAAATTACCCCAGCAGCATCAGTATCGGCTAAGTAAATAGTTCGATAATAAGAAAAAGCCATTATTTAAGTAATTAGACAGCTATAAATAAACTTAAAATAGCGAGGCGCGAGTTGGGCCAAAATATCTTACAATAATTCTCGAATTTGTAATTGTCTGTCATGAAAGAACAAATTATTACTTGGTTAAATCGTCTACTCATAGCAGATGTGTTCTTGGTCTTCTTTGGCTTTGCTTGGTTTGCGATCGCAGTTGTAGGAGAATCTCTGAATATTAATCTCGGTTTTGATCTCTGGTACCAACTGTGGCAGCCGCTATTTAATCCAGCAATCGGTATTTTGTTCCTAGGCGCATTCGCTACTTGGATCATTAATAAAGTCTCTGACAGATTTAGTAAACCGTAACATGAGATCAAAAGACGCGATCGAGTATCTGGGCTTAAGACTGTCGATTAAGCTTTAAGATATCTCTTTTTACACTATAGTGAAACATTGATACCCTCGAATAGGCTTAACGATGAGTAGATGTCAAAATATTTATCAATAATTTACTGTTTACAAATTTAATTAATCTGCTATTATTGGAAACGGTCGCTGATTGGAGAGGTGGCTGAGTGGTTGAAAGCGGCTCCCTGCTAAGGAGTTATAGGGGTTAAACTCTATCGGGGGTTCGAATCCCCCCCTCTCCGTAGAATAATGAAAAGTTAATTAATTTAGTTCAATTGGGTTCATATTAGCCCAAACAATAAGTAAGTAAAGTTCGAAAATCAGGTAAGATGACTTCTAGTAAAAAAAAATTAATATTTATTAGGGAGAACTAGAAAATGAGCGGTGTCATTCCTTTTGTTGTAATAATCGTTGCATATACTGCACTTGCCCTTGGTTTATACTTTGGTTTCCGTGCTATCAAGCTAATCTAATGTTCCATTAGAATTACAGGTTAGATTTTTCTGATCTAACCACTTCTAGCTTTGCGATCTCCCTCATCTCAACACTTCTCGGTTAACAACGGACACCTCAGCGCAGGCATTGTGCTTTTTCCTTGAACTTTTTCCCCCTATCTACTAACTAATAGATAAGCTTATTCTAGAAGTATTGCCATTTCCCCTCTCTTCTGCTGCTGATCTCAAACCATCAAGTATCAACTCAAACAAACATTAGTGGACTATTTATATCGATATCCTTCTCTGTTATCTGGTAAATTAATTAAACGCTACAAAAGATTTTTGGCAGATATTGAACTGGAAACTGGAAAGATTGTTACTGCTCACTGTCCCAATACTGGTCCGATGACGGGAGTTTGTATTCCTGGAAATCTGGTGCAAATCTCCCCTAGCAATAATCCCAAAAGGAAACTCGCCTATACTTGGGAAATGATCAAGATAAATCATACCTGGGTGGGAGTAAATACGGGATTACCTAATAAAGTTATTAAGATAGCTTTGGAGCAAAAATTATTTCCCGAGTTAGCACCATACTATAATAAAGTTCGTTCGGAAGTACCCTATGGTAGAGATCAGAAAAGCCGAGTAGATTTTTTGCTAACAGGAAATGATAATCAATTACCGATTTACTTAGAAGTGAAAAACGTCACTCTTACTCAAGAAAAGACGGCTCTATTTCCTGATACGGTAACTACTCGCGGACAAAAACATCTCAAAGAATTGATGGCATTAATTCCAGATGCTAAAGCTGTCATGCTTTATTTTATCAATCGTGATGATTGTTCTAGTTTTGCTCCAGGTGACAATTTTGATCCTCAATATGGAATCTTATTACGCGAAGCAGTCGCTGCTGGTGTGGAAGTTTTACCCTATAGTTTTGAGATTACCCCTGCTGGCATCAAATATTTAGGATTACTTGATTTTATCCCTTCAAGCTTGGTTTGACCGTATTGATACCAAATCTGATTTACTTACTTTTCTCCATAGCCTGTTGCGACATTTTCAACAAAGTTTTTCTTGGCAGAAATGGCACAACCCAATTCAACATAAAACTTAAAGATGCCTCGTTAATTTTTACCAACTCGCCTTTCATCATGGCATCATATCCACATTTTGCTACAGACTGAGGTGATGCTGCCTTGTCCCACAGAGAAACCCCATCAAGTTCGCCTGCAGCAACAAAACCTGTAGCAACTGCTCCAGGACAAAGCACTGTAGAGGTCACATTGGTATCAGCAAGTTCTTGGGCAATAGCTTGAGAAAATGAGACAACAAAAGCTTTAGTCGCGTAATAAACTGCCTGTAAAGGGCCTGGGAGAAAAGCTGCGGTCGAGGCTACATGGAGAATTTTCCCAGAATTTCTCTTAACCATCCTTTGCAAATATAGATGGGTCAGATTAACTAAAGAAACCATATTGACCTGCATCATTGCTTGATCTTTGGCAAGATCCCGTTCATGAAATTTGCCATGACCACCAAAGCCAGCATTATTGATCAAGATATCAATTTGTATCTCTGCGGATTCAGTTGCTGCAAATATTTTCTCTGCCGAATCTGGTTGCGCCAGGTCTGCGACAATTACGGTTGCTTTTATGCCGTAAGCGTTCTCTAACTCTGATTTCAATTGGTTCAAAGCATCTTCACGACGAGCAACCAATACTAAGTTACCCCCTTTTGCTGCGTGCAATCGGGCGAATTCAGCACCAATGCCACTTGATGCGCCTGTCACTAATGCAGTATTTCCCATTATTATCTCCTTGATTTAAGACTCTTTCAAAAATACTTATATTATTTGAAGCTAAATGCCAAATTGGTCTTTAATTCCTTGGATAAACGCCCTATCATCCAATTCTGTTCGATTAGCGATGATCACTTTGGCATCATCACCCGCTGTATATCGCAACTGATCCGTGCCATCTGTTGCTGCTTCATAAATTACTTTTGCCACAATAATAGGTTCTGAAGCATTCTCTAGGATAGATTCCATCGCATTGAACAACTTACCAACTAATGGTTGATATTCAATCAGACTTTCATCGTTGTTAAAGTTGAAGGAACGACTAGCAAAATCAGTCTTAATTGCTCCTGGTTCGACAATTTTTACTTTACAGCCAATTGCTTCCATTTCAAAACTCAGAGCTTCAGAAATACCTTCAACTGCAAATTTAGTCCCGTGATAAAGTGAACCCAAAGGAAAAGTCATTTTGCCCCCAACCGATGAAATATTAATCATAATACCTTCTTTATTTTTTCTAAAATGGGGGAGGATTGCTTTGGTTACATCTAATAGACCCATAACATTGACATCAAATTGCCTTTTGATATTTTCAGTGGGAGTTGCTTCTAAAGGCCCATAAGCTCCATAACCTGCATTGTTTACTAAAACATCAATTTTGCCGAACTTTTCAATACCTTGCTGAATAGCTTTGGTAATTGAATCAGCGTCTAAGACATCTAATTTAGTAACTAAAACATTATCTAAGGTAGTTAATTCTACTTCCTTCTCTGGGGTTCTCATTGTTGCAACCACATTCCAACCCTTTTCTTGAAAGAATTTAGCAGTTGCTTTGCCAATACCACTACTTGCACCCGTAATTAAAATTGTCTGACTCATTTTTTAGTCGTTCTTATCTAGTTCAGTTTCATCTTAGAAAACGAATCCCTAAACTGCACTAGCAAGTTGTGCCAAACTATAGGCAAAATGCGCCAATCAAAAATAGCTTATTGTAATAGAAAAACTTATTTTATAATTTAACTAATCTCAACAGATATAACCGATATAGCTATGACTTCGGCAATACTGAGTGAATTTTTCCAGCTTAAACTTAAAACTAGCTAAACAAGTAATGATTTATTGTAATGATGCATGAAATATTAAATAGCATATATGTGATTTTCCAACGTTAATTTATGTAACTTGAGTGTGCGTTCAGGAAAGGGATCGGTAGTAAGCTGAAAACAACATCAAACTTTGACTATTTGTACTATGTTTAGTTGCAAATCTTGTAGTGTCAAAATTAGATGAAAGAAGTATATAGAAAATATATTTCTGGAAAGTATCTATCTTTTTCCGTCCAAAGACTTACTTTTTTCGTCCAAAGACTTAAACCATGTATCTACTGATACAGGGGAAAATTTTGTTGAGAAAATTTACCGCAAAATCATGACAAGAAACAAACTGAAAACGGCTAGATTTCGAGCCTTCATCGTCTCGAATTTCATAGTCTTTTTTCTCGCTTTAACCCTAATTTTTTGTGGAGGAAAACCTGCTGTTGCAGATCTGAATGTACCTCTTTGTAATGGCGCTCATAAAGAAGAATTAGGCTGTTGGCAAAAATATCCCTTACCCCGTGACGAAGAGGAGAATATCTTACCCATCCAGTCAGTACATAGCTCCCTCTTGCCCAACGGGAAAATTCTGATGGTAAATGGGAGTAGTAATCGCAATACTATTGATCGGCAAACCGATGCTAATGGAGCCGACATCAAAGTTAGTTTCATTGATGGGGTAAAAACTACCGATTACGAAGTCATCGATAATACAGCGCTCTTTGACCCTGAAACTGGCGCATTTAAGAAAATTTCTTCTCCTCCTGCTGTGCAATTTGAAGATAGTAACGATCTTTTCTGTAGTGGTCATTTGCATTTACCTAATGGCAATATTATATTTGCTGGTGGCAGTAGCCGTTACTATCCAGGGGAACAATTTGAAGGTTCCAAACAAATCAACATTTACGACTGGCAACAGAATCAATGGAAAGACATCGGTGGCAAGATGAAAGCTGGTCGCTGGTATCCCAGCTTAGTGACTTTAGCCGATGGCAAAATTGTCATTTTCTCTGGTCAAAAATTCGACGCACCGACCCAGATTACCCCTACCATTGAGATCTATGATCCCGCAACAAACAAGTTACACTTTTTTGATCTTACCTACATAGAAGATAGTCCTTTCAACGTTAAGATTGGTGATATTTATGACAGTATCGATCTCTATCCCCGTGTCTTCCCCACTCCTGATGGCAAATTGTTAATTACTGGCGATGGCGCAGGCAAATTTCCCCTGGAAGTCCATAAAAGTAACAAAACCTATTTGATGTCCGTCAGTGAAGATTCCTCAGGAAAACTGGCGATCAGTTTTGAAATTGGACCTGATAGACAGGATATTTCTAAGGTATACGGAACGGCTGTTGCCGATCCGAACCGCGAAGGAGATGTTTTACTATTAGGGGGAATTTTAAATACTAATAACATCAATTTTGGTAAACCCCAACTAGCAACTAACGCAGCTCTTCTCAAAGAGGGAGCCAGAATTGCTGCGAGTTTAGAACGGTGGGATAGTCAAGCCAAGAAATGGACTATTGAGCCTGAATTTTTACAGACAGATGATGGTACTGTCCAACCCCGCGCCATGAATGAAGCGGTGATCTTACCCAATAAAGAAATTTTGACGGTTAATGGTGGTAGATATGCCGAATACGATCAGGTTTATAAACCCTTATTGATGACCTATGATGAGCAGGCACCAGGGGGCTACACAACCAAAGAAATGAACCCCGCTACTCTGCCGAGACTATATCATAATGGGGCATTATTGTTACCTGATGCCCGTGTTTTAACCATTAGTGGCAATACTAGTCGTGCAGCACGCGAACCCAATGGCATTGTTCATGTAGATGTCGTCCCCGATGTTGATGAATATTATGCCTTAGCGAAAATAACCACCCAACCCGATGATCCAGAATCAGCTCAAGTGATTAGGGAGGAGGATTACCCGCAGTTTCTAGAAGACTATTATCAGTCTCCTGAAAGTTATTTTGTCCAGATAGATGAGAATACTATCGATCCAGTACCCTTTGCTCCTGCTGAAATTTGGCAAGTGGAGATTTTTAACCCCCCCTATCTATTTAAAGAGGGACTTCGTCCAGAAATAGTGACAGCTCCCCAAACTCTAAAACATGGTGAAGCTAGCGAAGTAACTGTTAATAATTTGGAGATTAATGGAGAAAGCGATCGCGGATCTTTAGTGATGGTGAAATTAGGAACCATTACTCACAGTTTTGACTATGGGCAACGGCTAGCAGATTTGTCGATCCAAGATGTAACTAACAATGACGATGGTTCTTATACTATCGACTTCACTGCCCCAGAAAATCCCAATCTTTATACTCCTGGTTATTACATGATGTTTTACCTCAATAGTATGGAGAAACCTTCTGTAGCCAAGATGGTTCGGTTAGAAGCAGCTTAAGAAAACAATTATTAGAGGATTTAATTAATGGCACTCACAGAGAAAGATTTGAACAGCTTAGAGGGTATTGATTTTGATAATATTGTTAAATACCAAAAGTTACTAGAAGATTTACAGGGCAATATTCTCAAAGGACATGGACGAAACCATAGTGTGCATCTGTTCATCAAATTTAAGCCAGAAAAAGTTGCAGAGGCCAAAAAATGGATTCAAGAGTTTGCCGACAAATCTGTAACATCGGCTCTGTTACAAGCAAAAGAAGCCTTGCAGTATCGAGAGAAAAGTATCAAAGGCAGTGTTTTTGCCAACTTCTTTTTATCCGTTAAGGGCTATGAATATTTGGAGGTTCCACGCTTTAAAATTCCTGGCAGTCAACCGTTCCGCTATGGAATGAAGAATGAGTCGGTTAAGAATTATTTAGGTGATCCGCCTGTTGATGAATGGGATCACGGACTGCAACAAGAAATTCACGCTTTAATTTTATTGGCAGATGACGATGTAGTTGATTTACACCTAAAAGTAGACGAAATTTCTCAAAAACTGCAAACAGTGGCGGACATTGTGCAACGAGAAAATGGATTTATCCTCAAAAACATTGTTGGACAAGCGATCGAACATTTTGGCTTTGCTGATGGCATTAGTCAACCCTTATTTGTTAAGAGAGAGATTGAAAAGGCACGGATAAATTCTGGTAGTTTTGATAAATGGGACCCCAGAGCACCGTTAAATTTGGTGTTAGCCAAAGATCCCAATGGGAAAACAGAAGATAGCTATGGCAGTTATTTGGTTTATCGTAAACTGGAACAGAACGTTAAAGGATTTCGAGATGATCAACGAAAACTAGCACAAACTTTAGGGATTAAAGATGAGTTAGCTGGTGCGTTAGTTGTCGGTCGTTTCACCGATGGAACCCCTGTGGTGGACTCCGATAGTCCAAAAGGAACAACCCAAACGAATAATTTTAATTATGATGAAGATCCCCAGGAGTTTGGCTTAACACCGAAACCGACTAAATGTCCCTTCCATGCTCATATTCGTAAAACCAACCCCCGAGGAGATACGGGTAGAGTGGAATCTTCTCCCGATTTTCAACAGTCTCTAGACATAGAGAAGAAACATCGCATTGCTCGCCGTGCTATTAGTTATGGGGAAAATGATATTACCAAAGAACCAGAAACTGGCTCAGGATTACTGTTTTTGTGTTTCCAAGCTGACCCTGAAAATCAGTTTAACTTTATCCAAGGAGGATGGGCTAATCAAAAAAACTTTGTTGCTGTCAATGTGGGACTCGATCCAGTCATTGGTCAACCCGCACCAGGAGGAACTCAAAAATGGCCTCAAACTTGGGGCGCTCCCGATACTCAGGAAGTAGAATTTAGCTTTGAACTGTGGGTAAAGATGAAAGGAGGAGAATATTTCTTTACTCCTAGTCTTAGTTATCTCAAAAACATTAGCGCTTAGTGAATGAGGCATGAGTAGTATTTGTATTGCTACTCATACCCCTGTTTCTTCTTAATTCTCTTTTATTTACTGAGAAGGTAAGAGTTAACTCCCCAATCTTCCTTCTCTTCCCCTGTACCTCTGCTTATCTACAGTTTCTTTCTCTTAAAGGCCATCACAGATAGCGCTGGCACATCAATTTCCAGGGCATAGGGCCAAGGAGAAGAGTTCCACTGTCGGGTTTCTAAACTTTGGTTGGTGCGACCAGTACCTCCATATTTTTTATCATCTGTATTGAATAGTTCATCATAAGTTCCTGGTTCTTTGACCCCTAACCAATAATTTTGGTAGAGATTGGGTTTAAAGTTACAAACCACGATCACAAAATCATCCGAATGTTTATCCTGACGCATATAGGTAATCATGCCCCGGGGCATATCATGGCAATCAATCCATTCGAATCCCTCATTGGTAAAGTCATCGCTATAAAGTGCCGGTTCAGCATGGTAAATTTGATGTAAATCTTTCACTAGCTGGTGCAATTGTCGATGGGGTTCCGATTCGAGTAACCACCAGTCCAAATCAGCATTGACATTCCATTCTCGGGTCTGACCAAACTCCATGCCCATAAAGAGAGTTTTCTTGCCCGGATGGGTAAACATATAACCGAAAAGAGCCCGTAAATTTGCCAATTTCTGCGATTCATCACCGGGCATTTTTTGCCAGAGATGTCCTTTACCATGAACTACCTCGTCGTGGGACAGGGCTAGCATGAATTTTTCCGTAAAAGCGTACCAAATACTAAAAGTCAGCTTACCGTGGACGTTAGAACGTTCTTGGGGATTAACGTTAAAATAGCTCAACGTATCGTTCATCCAGCCCATATTCCACTTAAAATTAAATCCTAAACCTCCTACATCTGTAGGATGTGAGACCTTTTCCCAAGTGGTAGATTCTTCCGCGATCGAAAGAACACCAGGATAATCTTGAAAAATTGCCTCATTCAATTGGCGGAGAAACGAGACCGCTTCTAGGTTTTCTCGCCCGCCATGGGCATTAGTGACCCATTCTTGGCGTTCGTAGTCGAGATAGAGCATCGAAGCCACAGCATCCACGCGAATTCCATCAATATGATATTTTTCAAACCAGAATAAAGCGCTGGCGATCAAGAAATTACGCACTTCATGGCGCTCATAATTGAATACCAGAGTGCCCCAGCCTTTATGTTCTCCTTTACGCCAATCTGCATATTCGTAGAGGGCAGTGCCATCAAATGAGGCTAAACCATGGGCGTCTTTAGGAAAATGACCTGGTACCCAGTCGATCAGCACGCCAATCCCTTCTTGGTGGCAGCGATCTATGAAATACATCAAATCTTGGGGTCTGCCATAGCGAGATGTGGGGGCATAGTAGCCGACTACTTGATAGCCCCAAGATCCATCAAAGGGGTGTTCCGTAATAGGTAACAATTCAATATGGGTATAACCAACTTCCTTAACATAAGGAATTAGCCGTTCAGCCAGTTCTCGATAGGTTAAAAAGCGCGCACCGGGCTTATGGTCAACTGGTACGGCTTGACCGCTTTCAGGAGGATTCTCTAAGCTAGCATGGAGCCAGGAACCAAGATGGACTTCATAAACAGAAACGGGTTGATCGTGAGGATCGCTCTGGCGACGTTTTTCCAACCAAGATTGATCCTGCCAAGCATAGGATAAGTCGGTCACAATTGATGCGGTAGCAGGGCGTAACTCCTGTTGATAGCCATAGGGATCGGTTTTAAAACAGCGATCGCCGTGAGAATTTTTGATGGCAAACTTATATTTTTCGCCTAATTTCAGACCAGGAACAAAGACTTCCCAAATTCCCATCTGGTTGCGCGTCATCAAACACTCACGGGCATGCCAATTGTTAAAATCTCCTACTACCCCAACTTCTTGAGCATTAGGTGCCCAAACAGCAAAATAGACCCCAGATTGACCTTCTCTTTCACTGAGGTGAGCACCAAGTTTGTCGTAGATGCGATAGTGTTTCCCTTCACCGAACAAGTAAAAATCAAAATCGGTCAACCAATCAATTTGTTGAACTTTTGTCATCGCTAGAGAAAAATTATGATGTTTTTTATTTTTAAAGAATTATAACGAGCGAATCATAAAAGGGTTCAGCAGTTTGACTATACTGGTAAACCCTTTCAGTATTTGCTAATGGGAGAAAGCTTTCAAGCGTAATGCTTGACCAACGGACTGGCTTGAAAATGAGCGAGTCGTGACAACTATGACAATGTCATTCCGCTTTCTACGAACAGTTGGGTGATGTCTTTACTCATTAACTGATCCTGGCCTAATATGACTAGACAACGCTTGGCAAACTCATCATCTTGTTGAATCTTTTCCCTCAAGAAATTTTTGACGGAATTGGGCGTGATTTCTTTGGGAGCATATAAATTTTTAATTTCCTCAGGAGAGCGAATCAAATCTAAATGCTGCTCCTGAACTTCATCTTCATAAACTACTTCTTTACTCATCCATTCCCAATCAACGCGCTGAATCCAGAGTTTTTCCCCTGCAAAAATTGAGTTGATATTAATTGTTAGATCATCGGTTAAATACCAGTAGGTTTGGGGATCGTCATAAATATGACCATAGAAACTGTTGGGTAAAGTGACATGATTTCCTGAAAAAGTTCGGATGTTAACGTTGGCATTTTCTGTAGTCCGATAAGCTAATTTTAACCGCAGATAAAGTCCTTCTTTTTCATATTTATCTTTGCGAGGAAGGAGATGATGAAAGCTAATCGCGGCACCTGCTTCATAAATTTCAACCAAACCCTGCCCCCGATCTACATACCAGTTATCGCCGTGAATAGCAGCATCGACAGCCCAAGCTGTTCCACTCTGACCTAAAATATCCGTCTCTTCGGCAAAATAGGGGCGTGGCATGATTGTTTTGCGCACGCGAGGAAAAAATTCTCTTGTAATTTCCATGAACCACCTTATTAAATTGCTAACTTAATCTCAACCCAATTACATTTCTTAATATAGAGTCATATGTAATCGTTTCGGGGATATCTGTCAAGCAATCGGTCAAGTAGAGTAGTCCTAAAACCACACTATTTTTTTGTAAACCACTGATAGAGCAATCGACTAATCAATAAACCAATTGTGAGGCTGAGAAGGATTGTAACACTAGCACTAATCCATAAACTTAACAGAGACGGAGATGGTAAAGATTGATCTTTGTCTATAATTTGTTGAGAAATTGTGGTAGTTATAGGTTTTTGAGCAATTTGACCGAGAGCTATAGTCGTACCTGCAACAGTTAAAATTTGTCCTAGTTTAGCTTGTTTTTCTTGAATTGCTGCTTCGTTAATACTGACTTGAGTTTGCACACTCAACATGAGTCTTTCATATAGTTGAATTGCTGGGGAGAGAAAGCTAATATCTGCTTTCATCTGTTCTAAATAAAAGACAATATCTTGCTGAAAGTCAGTAAAAAATTTAGGTATTGTATCTCCTATTTCTTGCTCAATTTGTTGAATACATACTTGATAGTTATGTTGCTGAATTTCGATTAATCTAGCTTGGTCTTGAAGAGAAGATAAAAATCGATAATATTCTAGCGATTCTTGAGGCATCTTAACTAGAGATTGGGTATCCCAATTTTGTTGCTGATAATTTTCTGTTTGTTGTTCTATAGCTTTGTATCGTTGATTTAATTGAATTTTTAAATTGCGACTTTGTAGGTAGAAATAGTTGATTTTGTGATAACTCAGCAATAGATCTTGGAAAATGCTATAAACTCGATTAGCTTTTCTCTCAGCATCTTCATCTTTATAGAGAAATACACAAGCTAAATTTTTTGTTTTTAACTGATAATTTTCAGTAAATTTTTCTATGGTAATTTCTCTAGACAAAACATAGAAAGGACTATCAAGAAATCGATATTCTTCGCTTAATTGATCTTCTATTTCCGATTCTGAAATATGTGATAAGTATTTATGTAAACAATTAACAGCTATTTTACGAGTTTCTTGTGGAGAAAGTTGGGTTTGTAGAATGCCCGCTAAAATTGCTGTTTGTCCCAGTTCAGCTTTAACTGTGTTGAGATATTCACTCAGATTTGCGAAAGAATCAATCGATTGTTCGTGGTGAGTCGAAGAAATATATCTAGTAAGACGCAAAAAATATGTATCATTGAGAAGACGGGCTGCTAGACTAGTTTTAAGAATGCCAGTTTCTAAATATAGTAGATCGCTAGTGCTTTTTTTGCAGTCAGGAGGAACATTAGTTAAATCTAAAATTGTGCCTTTCGATGACTCTTGTTCAATATCAATTAATTTGAGAAACTCTGAAGCTTTTTGTCCAGTCTTGCTCGTCAAATGAGAGAGTATTGCCTGTAAATTTTCTTCAAATTTTTGTCGCCTTTCTTTGGTATCTTCTAGAGATTCGTTAATACTATTACGTAGTCTGTAATGATAAAAATGCAGCGTAGGCGATAAAAGTTTTACTTGAATATTAGTTGGAGTTTGAGTCATTGGGTTCGCTTTGATTTTTGTCTCTTTCTTGTTTCGCCCAACGTTCTATATCCTTACAGATATCGCGAGCTTCATTGGTGATATTCCTTTTGTTTTCAGGGTCTGCTAATGCCTCATCGTCAGGATCTCTTTTGGTTGTCACCAGATTATCAATTCCCTCTGGATTGAGGTTAAGATGATTTTTTTTGAGTAATTTATTTAAATTTTCATTCTCCGAACGACGACAAAAGGCGGCAATTTGGTTTGCTATTTCTATTGGATTATCGTAACTTTCAGCAGAAAGATTGGCAAAATATTCTTTCGCAGCAGTCAGAGATTCTTGATTGCCTAATGCCTTGTCTAGTTTGCTCGATGGCAAATGGATAATTTTTTGGAAAGCTTTACAAAAATCAAGATGTTTTTCTTCGATGACGATATTAGTTTGGTTCATGATTTAACCTCCAGTAAGAATAAATGCTGCCCAATAATAGGGGCTTTGGAAAGGTCTACCTTTTAGCTTATCAAATGTCCATTCTAAAATTAACTTATCTGTCTCTTCTAAATAAGTGGCATACCATGATTTAGATCTGGTTCTTAGTTCATCAGCGCTACAATTTCGTAACCAGTTTTGAGCTTTTTGTAGAGCAATTGCTTTATTATTATTTGTCAGTTCCAGTTGACGATAAAACTCATCAAAAAGAAATGCCGTTGAGATAGAGTTGACTTTCCACAAACTGCCGATCACGGCTTTAGCACCTGCTAATAAAAAGCCTGTCGGCAATCCTAAATATTCTTCTGTCGGTTGAAAAGCATCGACAACAGCCGTGTCGCAGGCTGAGAGAGTAACTAGATCTGTTTGCGGCATCTGTAATTCGCTAAAGATATCTTTGAGGGTTAAATTCTCAGAAGATAGCATCAAGTAGGATTTCAGAGGATTTTCTAAATTGTACTCGGCATGACCAGAAAAATGGAAACCATGATTGTTTTTTGCGATCTGATAAATTTCTGTTTTGGATGTGCCTTCTGTTAGAATTTGTTTCTGGGAAAATTGTTGACATTGATTGAGTGCTGCGACTTCAGCTTTGACAATTAATAATTTTTTATCTTGGCTGGGATTTTCGATGCAAACTAATGAGTTTTGTTCTCGTTGTCTTTGTTGACAGATTTGCCAGACTTGCAGATTAGGAACATAGCTAACTGCAAAGCGATCGATTAGTCTTTCTGTTTCGTTAAGCCACAGAGTATGTAGGGGCAAAAGATGTAGATATTGATGGGGAACAATAATCAAATGCTTGATTTGTTCTGGGATATATTCTAGTAATTTGTTTGATTTTAGTAGTTCCGAAAGCAGATCAATTTTCTCAGCTATTGCTGTAATTGTTGCTTCAATATTTTTTTTACTTTCTTTTTTTGTCTCCCGTTTAGAGGTAGTTTTTGGTTCTGTAATATCATTATTCCAATCCTGGGCAAGCTGTGACAAAGCTTTCAATCTTATTGTTGCAGTGGGAGATTCTGGCACAATTGGGGCTTCGGTTCCAGGCAAGATAAGCATCATTACCAGTTCTCTTTTAGTGAAAAAGAATTCTAAAATAGCTGTGTCTGGTGATAAAGAATCTCTAACTTCTGGGAAATAAATAGGATTAACTTTGGTTTTGGCAATAAATTCTGGTTCAGTTTTAGCGACTTCTGTATATAATTTTTCTAATTCTGCTTTAGCGGTATCCCATCGATTACCTAGTTCTTCTAATTGTTGTTCTGCTAAATTGCTAGCGATGCCATTAGTATATTCTTGTAAAGTTCTTCTCTCTTCTATTTGAGCTTGATTGATTGATTCTTTGAGTTGAGTTGCAATCGTTTCTGGTAAAGAATTATCCTGCTGATCTATTCGCTCTACTAAATAGCGATTTCGTAAAACTTCTATATAAAAAAAGGCGCGGCTATATTCTTTTTTTTGTAGATAATAAGCGACAATTCTTTGATGAATTTCTACATAATCTTTCATTAAAGAACGTCGAGTTAAGATATCTCGACCAGCTTGCATTCTTTCCAGGCTGGCCATGATGCGATGGTAACAAAACTTAGTTTTTATATGATTATTAACAGCAAAATATTGATCGACAGTATCTTTAACTCTTGTTACTTGAAGAAATAAATCTAAGTCTTCCTCTACTCTGGGCACTTTCTTGTGAGCTGAAGGATCAATGATATTGAGAGTTTCTTGTATTAATAGTCGAGTATATGCTGAATTTGTAGTATGCCAAATTTCTCTCAATGCTTTGATAACTTTAGGATTACCTGCGCCTATTACCTCAAATATTTCTATGTCCTTACTTAATAATGTATCTTTATTAGCACACAAAGTTTCTATTAGTGTTTGAATAACTTGGGAAGCTTTGGGATTGCCTGGGTCGATTTTTCCTAGGCTCTCTGCTGCTTGCCCTAGGAGGGAATCATCTTTACTAGTAGAGAGAATTTTGACTAGTGCTTTGATCGCTTGGGGATTGCCTGCACCGATTTTCCCCAGGCTCTCCGCTGCTTGTCTCAGGACTAAATCATCTTTACTAGTAGAGAGAATTTTGACTAGTGCTTTGATCGCTTGGGGATTACTTACA
>JASJDR010000322.1 GCA_030065615.1 Xenococcus sp. MO_188.B8
AGCACTTGTGGAGATCGAGGTGCGGGGGTCTTGCAACTAACGTTGTTTGATCTAGTAACTGGTCTGTGAGACAAGAATCCCCCGCGTCCCGCGGCGGGAGTGTCAACCACTGGTATCGCTGGGAGCATGACAGCGAGTATCGAGAGGCGGTAATCGCTGAGTGTCAGCAGAATAATTCTTTATCCGATACCGACCGAGAACCCGAGCACCAATCATACGAAAAATACATTGAGTGGGAAAAGGAACAAGAAAAAAGAGATTTTAGAGTCTCTTGATTCTAGCTAAAAATTTACTTGTGATACCCCTTACTTACATAGGTATATAGTTAGTCCTATACTATACCTATGCCGATTAAAAGAGCGGCTAGCACGGTGGAAAGAATAGCCGCATTTGAGTCTCTTTAAATAAAGGACTCAAGGTTTTTCCCTAGCTTCACTTTCTAACAAGTCTAATAACTGTAGCCTCAGCGATGGAAGATTTTTTTTGATGGTTCTCCATGTCAGCATCAAATTAACCTGAAAATATTCGTGTGCCATAATATTTCGCATATCACTCATCAGACGCCAAGGTATTTGAGAATAGCGAAATTGGATTTCGGCAGGAATATTTGCCGATGCTTCACCAATAATTATGAAGTCGTAGAGAACAGATTTTACGATTGTTTCATTAGCTGCAAAATTCTCAAATGTCATTCCTGCTGTACGCTGCTCGATACTTGTTACAGCATCTAAAATATCCTGCACGCGAAGTTGCCAAACTCTAGAAGACACGGATTACATCCTCCAAAATAGGTTCCCGCAGATGTTCTCTCAAGGCATCGGTCGTTCCTAAATCAACATCACATCCTAGTAAATCTTCTAGATAATGTCTTACCCGAAACAGATCAAACAGACTGGCCTCAATCGAGAATTCTACTAAAAAATCGACATCACTATCCGGACGGGCTTCATCTCGTGCCACTGAACCAAATATTTCCAGAGACTTTACACCAAGATCGTGCAACTCTGCTTGATGGGCATTCAAAATCGATAATACTTGATCTCGTTTCATGGATTGTTAGTTATGGGGTTTGACTGGAAACTGGCTAAGACTTACGGCGATCGGCAATATCTTCATCCTTGACATCAACCCCCATTAGTTTTAATCCCTCAAGAATAAACTCTCTTTGTGTTTTATCTGCTGTAGCTGCTTTAATTTTCAAGTCTTTGGCTATTCGCGGAGGAATTCTTAAGGTAATAGTTACGTCCTTCTCTAGCTTATCTTTAATAGACTTATCTTTTGAGGGTGATGGCTGTGTAGCGGGAAAACTTGAGGCTAAACCTTCTAACGCCGCAACATCTACATCTCCCAAACTATTCTTTTTACTCATATCATTACCTCCTTATATCCTTTTATCATTACATACAGTTAACAGTATTTAAGACTATAAGCTTAACTGTACTTCTATTTCTTTGGCTAGTGCGGTAATTTCTTTAGCTGCTTTACCTTGGGGTTCTGCTGAGATGGGAGTTTCTCCACTAAATCGAGAGGTTTGATAAATGGTACAACTAGCGATCGCAGTATCAAATAAGGGAACATTAAAGGCCTGGAACTGTTTTAGGGTATGCTCTATAACCAATGTTCCCGCTTTGACTTGAGTTAATACCACTCGATAAGGGATCTCGCGACGGGTTAACTTAGCTGCATTGGTGACTACCTGTTTGGTTTTGAGTGCTTCTAAAACATCATCTTCCGATGGTCTAGAAGGGATGATGACCAATGAAGATATCCCAATGGCATAGACCATTGATTGATTGCCAAACCCAGCTACATCAACTAACACGATTTCGCGCTCGCGAGAAATATTTTCCACAGCTTCAATAATCTGCCCTTCATTAGTTTCTGCTTGATGGGGAATATTTTTGAGGCTTCCTTTATCCAGCCATCGAGTGAGATTACAGTTAGGATCGGCATCCACCGCTGCAACAAGCCGCTTTTCACCCTGCCAGTAAGAGAGCAGACTGGCAGTTAATGACGTTTTGCTGGTTCCCCCTTTGGTGGTACAGAGAGTTATTACCTTTGTCATTTCATCTTTATTTACTGTTAAGAGCAGGTCAGTTTTAACTGATAGCAGTATTGAAGTCAATATACATATACATTTGTAATTTTGAAATGATTTACTGCTAGCTTTTAATTCGTATGTAATGATGTAATGATCTTTTTGACCGAGAAAACTGAGAGCGCAAGCCCCTACTTTCCGCTACGCTGAGAATAGGGACTGCCGCGATTAACGTTCATCTTTATCTACAGTTAAAAGCAAGTCAGTTTTAACTGATAGCAGCATTGAAGCTAATACATATATAGATTTGTAATTTTAAAATGATATACTGCTAGCTTTAAATTTGTATGTAATGATGTAATGATTTATCTGGGTTTTAGCGTTAAATCAGCATAAAATCAATAAGGAAGCTTCCCCGACGGCAATCTAAATGAATAATCCAGTAATCCAAACTGACATCGCAGATGTATTAGGGCAAATAAATCAGAAACTAGACAAACTAACTGAAGATGTCACGGAGTTAAAAACCAAAGATCTTACAGAGTTAAAAGTAGGCCAGGCGGAAATTAAAGGCGAAATTAAAGCCTTAGAAAGCAAAGTCGAGCAATTAGACAAGCGAGTGGGCAATCAAGAATTTACTAATCGAGGGATTTTAATCGGCATAATAGTGATTATTTTAGGTGGTGCGGCCAAGCTTTTCGGCATCGTCGGCAGCCCCTAAATGTCCCATTAAGCAGAAAAAAGTATTGATAATGTTCTGTGCCGTGCATAAAGGCTATTGAGGCAACCGGTTACATCCCCATAGCATCTATAAGTTGGTGCAGAAATATGCGCGCGCTGCGGGCATTGATAAGGTGATGAGTCCCCATCGGATCAGACATTCATCCATTACTGAAGCCCTCAACTTGACTAATGGGGATGTCAGGAAGGTTCAGAAATTATCCCGACATAGTAACCTCAACACATTGATGATTTATGACGATAACCGTCAGAATCTACAGGGTGAAGTAACAGAGATGTTAGATGATTTGTTTTGAGAATCAATTACTAGCCTATTTTTGAGTAGAAAATGTTTAAATCCCGATAGCGGTTAAAATCTTATCAATAGCTATATTTTGAGCCTTTCTCTTCTTCAAGGCGACTCCTTGTTCTTGATAAACTTGCCCCTTGTATAAAAGAGAAGCTTCACAAATAAAGAAACCATTTTTTTGATAGTAATTATATTTGGGCTTGGCAAGAGACTCCTGTTGACAAAAATTATTCAGATCTTGCAAAGGAAGTTCGCGAGATAATTCCTCTGAATCTAAGATTAATGCTGGTTCGTTATCAGGGGATTTAAATTCAGAGTCCTTGTCAATACTATTATCATCTAACTCCAATATCACTTCAGCAACTTCTATTAAATTATCCTTTAGAAAAGCTTCTAACCAAGCGCCACTAGCATTAGTCTTAGCTTGTTGTTTGTTGTCCCCATCAACACTAAACTTAGTAGTTAAAATTCGGTTATCCAATTCGATAAATAGCCGATTCTTAAAGACTAAATTAGCGATATTAGTTCCCAGCTCGCTATATTCTACTCTTTTGACTCTCGGTACGACAAAAGGACAATTATTAAAAAATCCGCTTAAGAAATTAGGGGGAACATATTCTTTAACTAAATCTTGTAACTCCAAGTCATTGGATTCAAACAAAAACAATGCATAATCATTATTACTTAATTCTCCCGACTCAGCTCGGAAGAAAATTTCTGGCTTAATTTTTTGTAAAGGTTGATTTTCTTTGATGGCTAATTTGATTAAGCGAGAAAGTTCAGCTTTACTCAAACTCGAATAGCCGAGACTTCTTACGGCCTTAATCAACTTCTGATTCGCTTTCTCCTTTAAATATTGATTACGACTATCCTTTTGCCGGCGCTGAAATTCATTAATCTCCTCAGCAAACTGATCTATTTCTGCTGAGGAGTAGGGCATTGATTCACCTTTGAGGTAGGCTTTTAAACAGCGATGCACTAGAAAATCCGCCCATCTCCTCAAGGGAGAAGTAAAGTGTAAATAATGTGGTACCGCCAAAGCATAGTGACCTCGACTTTCTCGACCATAATTCGCTTTATTTAATAAATGGCCTAGTTGAGCTGGAAGTTCGGTCGAGCTTTCTGACAACAGTTGCTTCACTGCTTCTTTCTCTACTCCCTCTTGAGGAAGATGGTTGCGATAGATCCCGAGAACGGAATTCTTTTCTAACCAACTGCCCACAGCCAAATTGGCGAGAATCATATATTCGGCCACTAAAACTTGAGATTTATAAGTAATCTCGTTCAAACTCCCATCTTCATCCAGATAAAACTGGCCTTTAATAATACCAGCTAATGCTCCTTGTTTCCGTCTTTGATAATTAAGAATCTTCGCCCATAATTGAGCTTGATTCAAAGGTAAATACAATTCATGTTCGAGATCTTGAGCAATCGCTTCGGCTTGTTCGTAAGATAGTTTAGCTAAACTGATAAAGCAACTTTCAAAAACTTCTACAGATTCAATTTCACCCATTCTATTGAGCTTGACCTCAACGGTGATTGATAATTTGGGCGCTCCTTCGAGTAAAGATAATTGGGACTCGGAAAGCTCGGCAGGAATCATCGGAATTGTTCCCCCAGGCAAATACAAAGAAGAGATCCTTTTTCTAATCCCTTTATCTAATGGGGAATCAAGAGGTATCACCTCTGTGGGGTCGGCAATATGCACCTGAACTACGGCACAATCTCCTTGAGTCTCTACCCAAATAGCATCGTCAAGGTCGCGAGAAGTTTGATTGTCAATTGTGAATCCTTTGACTATTTTTCTCGAACCAAAATCTAAGTTGTTTAGCTCTTTTACTTGAGCTAATTCGGCTAAAGAATATACTTCTTTTTTAGCTTTAACCATAGATGGAAGAATCTTGTTTTCATAGGATTAATTGAAGTTCTCAATATAGCATGACTTAACAAGTACTGAGATCGGCTCAATAATCTTTTATGCTCTCTTTTACCTAGTTAAAGAAGAGAATAATCCCTAAGCGATCGCTATTTAGGCTGGTTCGAGAACTCTTGGCTTGCACTGAGCATATATACTCAAAAAGGTACTTACTGGGACTAAATTAATGCGGTGGGTCGAGTCCCGTTTCGGGTCTAGGCGCAAAATTTTCAGCAACCCCTTGTGGTGGTGGTCAGGAGGACAAAAATCTCTGAAATCAATATCTGATATAGGTTTAAGCCATTTGACCAAAATTAAGAATTGAGAGAGGGGGGATAAGGTCTATTTTTACAGCTCTTACTCTGTATGAATCTTAGCCATTATTTAGTATAAAAATACTATGTGGTGGCTTATATCACCGCCCTGAACGGCGGTGCTTTACGCTCGTTTCGGTAAAATTGACACTCTGCTTCGCCTTAGCGCGCAGAGTGTCAAACCCCATATTGACCTAAATCCTTATCCCTAAGAACTCGTCCCATTTTCTGATATTCTCGACGTATTGCCCGAATTAAATGCACCATCTCAATTATCCCCCCATCATCTGCGGCTAAAAAAGCTGCTGTCAGCGCAATGTTACGAATATTGGCCCCGGTAATCTCAAAATTTTCTGCCAGCAACAATAAATCTAGATTGGGGTGACAAGGTGCATTTTTTGGGAAAATTCCTTGCCAAATTAGTAGACGATTCTTGGCATCTGGCAGGGGAAACTCAATAATAAATCGCAGCCGTCGTTCAAAGGCTTCGTCCATATTACTACGCAGATTTGTAGTTAGAATGGCAATACCCTCATACTCCTCCATTTTTTGGAGCAGATAACCCACTTCGATATTGGCATAGCGATCGCGGGCATCTTGTACTTCAGAGCGTTTACCAAACAAGGCATCTGCTTCATCAAACAAGAGGATGGCATTCGAATTAGTGGCTGCGGTAAAAATTCGGTTGAGGTTTTTTTCCGTCTCGCCGATGTATTTACTGACTATTTGCGATAGATCGATTTTATACAGGTCTAGTTGCAGGTGGTGGGCAATGACCTCCGCCGCCATAGTTTTCCCCGTACCGGGAGAGCCGGAAAACAAGACATTTAGACCTTTTCCTAAAGATAATTTATCGGCAAAGCCCCATTTTTGATGAACTAAATCTCGATATTCGGCTTCTTTGCAAATATCTCGTAGTTGTGTCACTTGATTGGGGTGCAATACAATGTCGCTCCAGGTAAATTTTAGCTCAATTTTACGGGCAAGGGTTGCTAAATCGTGACCGGATTGAGCGCGGGCGGCAGTACATAAGTTGTCAAAAGATGGTTGTGGTTTGGCTGTGTTGAAGTGGCCGTTGTCTGGAATAGAAGCATTGGGTAAATTTTCAGTTTTGGTTGGGGATATTTGTTGCCAACGGGCGGTATTGTAAGCAGTGGCGACAGCATCGGCAATTTGGGGTATGGCAACGATTCGTGAAATAAAGAGTCATATCCCCCTCAAATCCTTGCCCTGATTGAGTTTTAGCTCTTGA
>JASJDR010000323.1 GCA_030065615.1 Xenococcus sp. MO_188.B8
CTCCCATCGGAATCCAAGTTCTCTGGCGTGGTTGGTTAAAATTACACGACCTTTGTGAAGGCTGGCAGCTTGCCCGAAACACTTAACGGGAAAAGTAAGAAAGTTTGCTGAGTCGTTTCACCATTGATGAAACCTTCGATGTTGGTTACGATACAGGCTCTCCTGTGACTGACGGACAAGGAAACGATGATGATCCAGATACAAGTGGCATAGATTATTCAGACCAAGCTTATGAACTTCCCTTTGAGTTCACTGGTACATTGAATAGCCTCACGATTGATTTAAATTAATTGATTCATTAATCAAAATCATCAATATTGGTTGCAAGAGAATCAATACCTGGATTTAGGTACTAAAAACTTGTCAAGATTAAAGTTTTTCTAAATTCTGACTATCAAGGCATCACTAGATAGCAACTTAGCCACATCGGTGATGCCCTGCCTGATAGTAGCATTTTGGTTGCCACAAAAGCGATCGCTATACAATACAGTACGGATTAGAAAAACTAAATACTATTTGGGATAATTACGTAGCTGTGTGTGGCTGATCCGAAAGCTATTTAGACCAATCCCAAAGAACTCTAAATGTAACTCTTATTAGTAGTTAGTAGTTACTTATTACTTACCAATGCTCTTTTCACAGTATCTTTACTAACGGTAATGCCCCATTCCTGTTTGATTTTAGTAATTATTATCTGGTTTGAATGGTTGTGATGCTGTTCTGACCACAGTTTGATCCGCTGTTTTTGCTCTAAATTGAGGATTTCTTTTCTTCCTCTGCCAACTCGATTATACAATCCCGCTAATTTATACTTACACCAATTATTCTTCCAGTTATAGATAGTCTTGCGACTTACACCCAAAATTTCGATTAGCTCTGGCACTTCATATTCCGAGTCTATCAGCAAGATGCAGTGCGCTCTAATTCTGGCATGATGCTTGGTACTTTGACGATATACTCGCCACAATACTTTGATCGTTTCTGGGCTTAATTTCTGATCTAGCTGCACTGACTCTACCTTGGAATATTAACTTGTCATTTATCAATTTATGATTTTGCAACATCAATAGATCCTTTGACGCAAAAATATCAAGAAAAATTAAGAATACAACCTAGATTACATCTATTTTGGATTTTAGCTTGGTAATCAAAATCAATTATTAAATTTAGCTTAAGCAAAAAAATTCCTGCTCAACTTTAAGATGGCAAGATAAAGATTTAACATATTTTCATATAATTTTTTCGCAAAATAAATTACACAAAAAAGTATCTCAAACACTTATTTATCGAGACAGAAGTGTGCAATTAATTTTAATCAGGTGCTTACGTTTCAGTAAATGGCCATCGTAGCTGGCTAATAACATGATAAATTGTTCGAGGCTGAAATCTCCCAAATAAATTTTTAAGTAAGTTTTATCTTGCGAACTGTAATCTCCTTTAAACAGCATAACTATGACTATGACGTGAAACTGCTATTTTCACGAATAATACTGTTTATTTAAGATTCTTTACAGGTTTAATTTTTGCTTAATATTTTATTAATTATTGCTAGTTTTTTTACTAGTTGATTATCAGACTAACAACTTCTTCGTAAAACAATTTAGTCAACGAACTTTGCAGATGAAGAAAAAATTGCTCAAGTTAGTAACGGCAATCATGATGTCCGTTACCTTGTTGCTAGGGAATTGTCTCCCATTCATGAGTCAGGGTACGGCTCTAGCAGCAACAGAATATAAATATCAGTACCAACGCGATAAACAAGCTAAACAAGCACGCAACCAGATCAATTCTGATGATTCAGACAAGCCTAATATCTTGGTAATTATGGGTGATGATATTGGCTGGTACAACATTAGTGCCTACAACAACGGCATTATGGGTTATAAAACTCCCAGCATTGACAGCATAGCCAAAGAAGGGGTTCTATTTACCGATTTCTACGGCGAACAAAGTTGTACTGCTGGGCGAGCCGCATTTATCACTGGTCAAGCTACCATCCGTACAGGGATGACCAAAGTAGGTCTACCTGGTGTTGATATTGGCTTGCAGAAAGAAGACCCAACCCTAGCTGAGCTACTCAAGCCTCTAGGCTACCGCACTGGTCAATTCGGCAAAAACCACCTGGGGGATTTAGATAAGTATCTACCTACAAACCACGGATTTGACGAATTCTATGGCAACCTTTATCACCTGAACGCAGAAGAAGAACCAGAACACCCAGACTATCCAGAAGAAGGTGTATATCCTGCATTCGATCAGTTGCGACCCAGAGGTGTACTCCATAGCTATTCAACAGACAACTTACATCCTTGTGAGACTGGACCAGTATGGGAAGAAGGGCCAGATGTTGTAGATAAAACTATTACAGACCCAGAAGATCCAAACTATACTGATGGTCAACGAATCTGCGATACAGGGCCTCTAACCAAAAAGCGGATGGAAACCGTAGATTCCGAGGTTTTGGGTCGTACAGAACAGTTCATTGCCGATGCTAATGAGGCAGGCGAGCCATTTCTTGCTTGGTTTAACACCACTCGGATGCACATCTATACCCACTTAAAAGATGAATCTGAGGGACAAACGGGACTAGGAATTGAAGCGGACGGCATGGTTGAGCATGACGCTCAAGTCGGGGAACTTCTCCGTTTCATCGACGAACAAGATGAAGAAACAGGAAAAGATACTATTGTTATCTACACCACCGACAACGGTGCAGAAGCATTTAGTTGGCCAGATGGCGGTACAACTCCTTTCCGTAGTGAAAAGAATAGCAATTGGGAAGGTGGTTTCCGTGTACCTGCTATGATCCGCTGGCGTAATCACATTCCAGCAGGTGTAGTTTCCAACGAAATAATGACTCACCTAGACTGGGTACCAACCCTCATGGCTGCGGCTGGTGTCTATGATATCCAAGGGAAACTTCTTGAAGGCTATCAAGGATTTAATGTTCACCTAGACGGTTATAACTTCTTACCTTACTTGCGAAATGCGGATGATGAGGTCGCATCAAGCACCAGCGAAAACTGTAAACCCAGTAAACAACATCCAGCAAACGAACCAAAACCTTTATATTGTCCACCTCGTGATGAGTTCATCTATTTCACTGATGACGGTTATCCCTCAGCACTTCGGCTTGGCGACTGGAAATGGGTATTTAGTGAGATGCGTGGAGAAGGCTTTGATGTCTGGCAAGAACCTTATCTCAACCTGAGGCTTCCTAAGCTGGTTAACTTACGCCGTGATCCTTTTGAGAAAGCTGACTATGAATCAGGTAATTATGATGACTGGCGTGCACAAAGACTTTTCTTGGTTGGCCCCGCTCAGTTATATATAGCTAAATTACTGGATACCTTTGTAGAATATCCACCTCGTCAGAAACCTGCATCTTTTGGCATCGGTCAGATAGTAGATCAGGTATTAGAGGACATCGATAAAGCTTTACGAAGAGAAAAGATCGCAGATAAGCTACCAATGCCACTTAATTCTTCTGTGATTCGGCTACAAGGTGTATTAAACCAGTTGCGGAATATTGGTGCTGATTAAACCTACTTGACCCCGTGTGCAACTTTTTTTGAGTCGTTGATTTCATTGGGTTTCAGAAACATAGATTTACCTAAAATCCGCTGAAAGTCTTATTCTCTCGTAGAAAGTTGCACACCACGTTAACTTGGTTTATTCATTAGTTCTCTCCTTAACTAGGCTAAGGTCTACACCAAAGGAGAGAACTTACTCAAGAAATTAGAAATTAATACATTTTAATCCCATGAATATGACCGATCCCTTACCTTCCTGGAAAAGTTCAACCGAAGGAGGTACTGGCAGCAAAGAAGCGATAATAAACTTTGTTGAAAACGTCGCTTCTAAATACAATCCAGAAGATCGCATAGTCACCTTCGATAATGATGGAACTTTATGGTCTGAAAGACCGAGATATTTTCAAGAGTATTTCATGTTACCTGCTTTACTTAATCTTGATAAAATCTCTCTACAGTCATCCCTGGAGAAATCAGCTCCTTTAACTAGAGAAGGAATAATGCGAGAAGATGGAAAGCATTATATCGGTAAGACAACAGAGGAGTACGTAGCAGCAGCTAATACTTTTGTATATAATACAAATCATCCAACTCTCGATCGCCCATTTTCAGACCTGACTTATCAGCCCTTAATTGAATTACTAGATTATCTCAGAGCTAATGAATTCCAAATCTATATATGCTCTGGCGGTGGACGGGATTTTGTGCGCTCCTTTTCCCAGGGCGCTTACGATATTCCCCCAGAAAACGTAATCGGTTCCAGCGTAGTAACGGAATATGACAAGACACAAGGATCTGGAGGAAGCGTAGTTCGCACGAAAGTTGCAGAAACTGATGCTAGCGATCAAGCCGATAAAGGACTTGGGCAATATAACGATAAAGAAGGTAAACCAGTCGGCATTCAACGTCAAATCGGTAAAAGACCGATTATGGCTGTGGGTAATTCCACTGGTGATTTACAGATGTTTGATTATACTGACCAAGGAGCGGGTAACTCTTTGATCGTGCTGATTAATCATGATGATGGCGATCGCGAATTTAAATACAACGATGGTACTGAAGGAGAAAATCTCTCTTGGGACAAGGCTCAGACCCTCGAACATTGGCTCGTGGTCAGCATGGCAAATGATTTCAACACGATATTCACTTCCGACTAATTAACCAAACATTAAGCTGATTTAGTTCCATGAACTTTTGTCAGCAGTAGTAGTAGGGTGGGCAATGCTCACCTGAGATTACATTATCGATCACTGCAAGAGTTTTTCGGACTTAAATCACTCAGTTTCTCTGGTTTTGAGGTGAATTATTAATTTAATTTAAGTACAAAGAAATATAAAGTTGTTATTGAGAATGACTAACGATTTTACGTTTGTTGAATCTCCGCCGTTGTTTATTGAGAATGCTGTATCATTAGTGATGGATATGATGGCTAATCTTGTCTATTTTCGTAAATTTTCTCTTACTTCAACTTGCCAAAGTCACTTTACATCAGGCTTTGATCCAATCTTACTCAAGTTATAAAAGTGAGCTTGTAACTCAACTTAACAATTTCTTATTGACTAAGTATAAGTGCTGTATTGACAAAAAAAATATTTACCCTACGTAAACTAAAGAATTAAAAAATTAATTAATCCCTCGAATCATTCAAAGATGAAAATATTTATAAAAACTTCTTGGTTAAAATCACTGGGACTCAGTTTACTGATAACTCTCCTTTTATTCGCTGCTCCCAATCAAGCTCAGGCATCCGTCACAGATACAGCCACAACGAACAGTTGTCCAGAAGGGATGGTCTTTATCCCTGGTGGGACTTTCAAAATTGGTGACGATGCTCACTATCCTTCAGAACATGGTGCCGAAGATGTTACCGTTAATAGTTTTTGTCTCGATCAATACGAAGTTACTAACGCCAAATTTGACAAGTTCGTCAAAGAGACGGGTTACATTACTGTAGCCGAGCGTCCTCTATCAAAAGAACAGTTTCCCAATTTATCAGACGAAGAAAGAAAACCAGGTTCACTGGTCTTTCAAATGGCGGAACCAGGAGCCAAAAAAATCGGCTACTTAAGCTGGTGGAAATGGGTTCCTGGCACAGACTGGCGACACCCTTTAGGGCCAGAAAGTAATATTAAAGGAAAAGAAAACTATCCTGTTGTCCAAGTTGCTTATGAGGATGTCGAAGCCTATGCTCAGTGGGCAGGTATGGCATTACCAACAGAGGCTCAATGGGAATATGCTGCCCGTGGTGGACTGGATGATGCTACCTATAGTTGGGGCGACCAATACTCGGAAAAGAAGGCGAATACTTGGCAAGGATTGTTTCCTGTTCACAATACCAAAGCCGATGGTTATCAAGGTACTGCTCCTGTGGGATCTTTTGAACCGAATGGCTATGGCTTATATGATATTACTGGTAATGTTTGGGAATGGACTGCCGACTGGTATCGGGTTGGTCATGACAATAAAGCCCACAGTTTAGAGCCTACTGGCCCTACTAAACAAGATAGCTTTGACCCCAGAGATCCCCAAGTTGCCAAACATGTGATTAAAGGAGGATCTTATCTCTGCGCCCCTAACTATTGTAGTCGCTATCGTCCTGCTGCTAGAGAGTCTCAATCACCAGATACAGGGACAACCCATATTGGCTTTCGTTTGGTAAAAGCGATCGCCTAGACGGACTATTAGTCATTTGGGCTGTTGTGAAATATTTAAATTATTTTTCAAATGCAATTGTTTCGATTTATAAGCATTTTTTCCTTTTTGGTGGTAGTTTTAACAGCTTGTCAAACTCCTCTAGATCAATCTAATAATGACTCACAAAATACTCCCGAAAATAATCCTTATGCTCAGTTTAAACAAGAAAGAGCATCTTTAGAGCCGATAATTGAAACATCATCATTACTTGCCCGATCCAAGACCAAAAAAGTAAATCCTGAGACTAGCAAAGTAAATCTTCCCAAAGTACAACCTCTTGATGTGGAGGGCAATTTAGAAATTGCTGGCTCTACTGACATTTTTACCCTTAATCAGTCAATTTATGACCG
>JASJDR010000324.1 GCA_030065615.1 Xenococcus sp. MO_188.B8
CATGCAAGCTGTGGGGATGATTTTAGCTATTGTGATTCTCGATCGCATCAGTGTTAGAGAATTTAAAGCCAATACAGCTAAGGCGATCGCCACTGTGATGGAAGGTGATTTGGATTGATAAATACAGAAGATAAGGATTTGCTGCTAACATCAGCTTTTATAGGCTAAATATTAGACCAACTTGACTTCGTAATCAGAAAATTTTGAATCGGTAGTAACAATGGTTAAGTCGTTGTTAATTGCCTGAGATATCAACATCCTGTCAAAAGGATCGCGGTGATGATTGGGTAAAGCTTTGGTATTGAGAACACTAAAAATATCAAGATCTAGTACGATATACCCATCTTTAATGCAAGATTCAAAAATAAGCTCATCCAAGGATTTTGGTAATTTGAGTTTCCCCTTTGATATTTTAATCGACATTTCCCAAGCTGAAACAACCGATAGATAAATTGTATGTTCGGGGTTTAACATTGCTTCTTTCTGTTGTTCAGTTAACTTGTCATCATTAGTCAATAAATAAATCCAAGCGCAAGTATCTAGTAAATATCTCATCTTTTACTAGACACCGAAAAGTTGATTAATTTCTTCATCTTCATCATTAAAATCATCGCTAATTTCAATTTGCCCTGCATATCTACCTAGAGGACTATCTGGAATTGAATTATCTTGAGGAATATATTTACTCAAAATTGCCTTGGGAACTCCACGATTAGCGATAATAATTTGTTCCCCTGATTCTACTCTTTCTAATAGTTTAGATAGGTTAGTTTTAGCCTCGTGGATATTAATCTGTTTCATGACTTAGTTGAATGGACTTAGCTAATTATAACGCGATCGCCTGTGCAGGAACATCTTTAGTCCTGGGAACAGCTAGTCCACTAACTATCGGTTTAGCTGTCCTTGGCTCACAGCTTCCCGATTGGGACACCACAACTAGCACCATTGGTAAAATCTTCTTTCCGATTAGCTCATGGATTGAAGATCGTTTTCCCCATCGTTCTATTACTCATTCACTGTTGGCTACTGCATTTCTTGCGGTACTAGTTCTGGCGGTGAATCACTTTTTTTTACTAGGTACTTAAAAGTTGCGATCGCTCTTCCTCTCGGACATCTCCTGTCCTGTTTCTCTGATACTTTCACAAAGCAGGGTGTACAACTGTTTTATCCAATTGGATGTTATCACAGGAAAACTTGGAGAAGAATTTAGAAAAATATTGTCTTGAACCAAGTTAATTAAAACTATAAAAGCTAACAAGTAAGAATGTCTTTTATCATTAAAGAATAAATTATCTCACTTTTAACTAATGGTCAGTAGAGAAGCTTTGCAAGAAATTGCTGGTAATATACAAATATTTCCCGAAATAGAACAAAAAGAAAGATTTCTCTTTGTGGTCGTTGCTTTAGTTTCTAGGATAATCAGCTTGAAAAAAGCAGCCGAAATTATGGAGCTTGAGGTTGAAGTTTTGCTGCAACTACTAGAGATAATGGGTATTGAGTTTTCTTATCTAAGTAATGAAGATATAGCAATAGAAAAAAGCTGGTAACAAAAAACGTGAAAATTGTTTTTAATTCCTCTCCTTTAATTTTTCCAGCTCGATTGAATTTCTTAGAATTGTTTCTCCAGTATGACTATCAATTTTATGTACCAGAAATAGTCTATTATCATTAATCTTAGTCTATTGTTTTTGGCTTATAAAGGCGACTGAAGTACCTGCCAAGTACCTTATGGATCGCATCAGTGTTAAAGAATTTAAAGCCAATGCAGGTAAGGCGATCGCCATTGTAAGAGAAGAGAATTTAGATTGATTAATTTAATGATTACAAAAGGGAACTATAGATAGAAATTGAAGTAATTTATCTATTTATATGAGTTTCCTTCCTCCTCAATGTGGCAATTTAGCCAATAATGTTAATAATTTATTAGATTTAGTTCAGCAAGAAACAGCGTTAAAGCAACAAGATACTGCATCAACAGAAACTTCTTTGAAAAAAGCGATCGCCCCTAAATTTGAGATTGTTTTTGCAGGGGCATTTAGTGCAGGAAAATCAATGTTAATTAATGCCCTATTGGAACGAGAATTACTCTACAGTGCAGAAGGACACGCTACAGGAACAGAATGTTATATCGAATATGCTGAACCAGATGCAGAAAAAGTTGTGTTAACTTTTCTCAGTGAAGCCGAATTTAAACAACAGGTGATTAATCTCTGTCAACATTTAGGATTATCGGTAAAAGATAATACTACCGAATCGGAAGTGATTGATTTACTGCATCAAGCTTGTACGGCAATTATCGCCCAAGAAGGTGGAGAAAGTAAATCAGAAAGGGCAAAAAAAGCTAATGCCTTAAGTCTACTCTTAAAAGGATTTGAAGCCAATCGCGATCGCCTTGACGCTAATAAAAATAATATTTATTCAATGGAGGAGTTTAACTTTTCTAATCTCTCCGAAGCAGCCAGTTATGCTAGACGGGGTAGTAACAGTGCGGTACTCAAAAAAGTTGAATACTATTGTCATCATCCTCTGTTGCAAGACGGTAATGTATTGGTAGACATGCCAGGTATCGATGCCCCTGTAAAGAAAGATGCCGAACTTACCTATAGTAAAATCGAACATCCCGACACTTCAGCGGTAATTTGTGTTCTCAAACCCGCCTCAGCAGGGGAAATGACTTCTGAAGAAACTGAGTTACTAGAAAAAATGAAGTCTAATTTGGGAATTCGCGGACGCGTTTTTTATGTTTTTAATCGCATCGATCAAACTTGGTACAATGGGCAATTAAGACAACGTTTAGATAATTTAATTCAAAACCAGTTTCGTGGCAATCAGCGAGTTTATAAAACCAGTGGCTTGTTAGGATTTTATGGTAGCCAGATCAAAAATACTAATAGTAGCGATAAGCCTAACGGCATGGCTTCGCAACGCTTTGGCTTAAATTCTCTGTTTGCTGAAAGTATTAAAGGAGTGGGAGCGGAAGAAGAAACACCACAGTTTGTTAGCGAATTTAATAACTACTGTGCCAACTCAGGTAAACTTACTCGAACTAACTTTAAAGTTTCTGTCAATAGCTACGAAACCCCCAATGAAAACTACACCCGCATCCTCAGTGAATACGGTACTCCTTTAATCGAACAATTGATTAAAGATAGTGGTGTGGAAGAATTTCGGAGTGCTATTACTCGTTATCTTATAGAAGAAAAACGCCCCCAACTATTTACCAACTTGGCAGAAGATTTACAACCGATCTGTATTAGTCTCAAGCAACATTATCTCCAACAGTTACAACATTTAGATAGTCAACCCCATGAAATTGAGGCGATGAAAACCCAGGAGTTAACCCTGTTAAATCAACAACTACAAACAGTGGGTAAAGAATTTTCTCAGCATATCGCCAATGAAGTCAATGCCATAGTTACCAACAGCGATCCTCTGTTTGAAGAAGACTTTCAAAAACTGAAAGCAAAAATGGTAAGTCGTCTCGATGAACTGTTACAGACTTTCTCGGTGCAAAACGCCTATAGCCGCGCTACTTTATCTCATCCCCGCAATGCCACTGCACCTTTAATTGCGGTATTAGTAGAAGCTTTGTATTATCTGGCTAACGAACTAGAAATCGTCTTAGTCGAAGCATCTCAAACATTAGTAAGTAATTTTTGTCAGTGTTTGAGCGATCGCCTGAAACAACAGGAATATTATCGCCAACTATACCGCCTACTGGGTAATGATAGCGGGATCATCGAACAGATAAAACAATTAGAAACACAGTTAAGTCACGCTTTAGTTAGTGAAGCCAAAACCGAATGCGATCGCTATGTCAGAGAAAGCCCTCGTTTTTATGACGAAGGTACATTTTCTATTTATCAGTTTCGTCAGACTTTACAACAAACTTCTCAAGGTTATGACTGCGCCAGTATGGTAGAAGCTGAACCTGCTATTTGTCAGCTATTAAAGTTAGATTTTGAACCCAAAGTTTCGGCAACAATTCGCCGTAATTTCCGCCAAACTATCAATCAAACTTTAAAAACCCATCTTCTACCAACGGCAGAACAACAAGCAGATAAAATTTTACAACACTATCCCCAAGCCAGAGCATTTTTAGAACAAACCTTAGAACAAGAAGCGATCGCTAAAATTGCCCGCAATCAACAATTGCAATTGGAAGTAAAACAAAAAATAGCACAGTACAATCAGGCAATTTCTGAGATTAATAATTGCCTGCGATCGCTGCAATTATCCGAACATCAATTACCCGCGATCGGCGATCGTGAATTGATTAATGAGGCAAATAATTCAGCAACTCCAGAAGTCGAAAAGCATGAAACAAAGCCCGATCTAGACTTAGAAATTGTTAATAACGATATCTAATCTAATTGGCACTGGTGGGTATATTAAGATTACCCACCAGATTATAACTAATAGTTTATGTAGGTTGGGTTAGGCGAAGATACTTGAAAAATTTATCTTTATAACTAACTATTCGCCGTAACCCAACAAAACTAGATTTTATAGCTTACTTAGTCAATAATTTCTCAAACTCAGTCTTGAATTAATGATCGACAAATCAAAAAAAGTAACTCCATTAAGTAATTATCATGACACAACATTATCCAAATTTAAACGAATACTTGACTCAATGCGATCCTAAAGATGTCATGTCTTTTAAGTCAGATAAACTGATTAGCGTTAGTAAATTAAAAGAATCTGTTTATAAAGCTTTTGCTAATGTTGGAGTAAATTCAATTTCTCAAAATTTATCTAGTGATTCTGCTTTTTCCAAGAGTGCTTGTTGGTTTAATGAAGGAGAAGATTGTGAAATATTAAAAGCCAGTTCTTTAGGATGGCAAAAAGGAAAAATAAGAATTAATGTCACTCTCGAATTTATTCCCGATGAACCAGAAAAAATTGAATCTCCTCTTGACGACATTCGCACCAATACAATATCAAAATAAATTATGACTGATACTTTCACCTCTAGCTTGAATGAATATCTTGAAAAATGTGATGCCAAAGATGTCATCGCTTTTGGTTCAAAAGGATTATTTCAATTAGACGTATTGCAAAATTTAATCATTTATGCCTTTGATAAGTCCTTGATAACATATATCAGCAATTATATTAACCCTAAATTAGAGCGCAAATGTAATACGGAATTATGGTTTAAAGATGGAGAAGACTGTGAAATTCTTAAAGCAGGTTCTGCTGGTTGGCAAAAAGGGAAAATGAAATTAAAAATTAATGTAATTTTGGAATTCATTCCTGATGAACCTCAACCCGAATCACCTCTTGATGATATTCGTGAAGAAATCAACCAAAATAATAGTTAATTCCTAGAGCAGTAGGTTGGGTTAGGCGAGGATACTTGGGAAATTTATCTTTTAATTAACTATTCGCTGTAACCCAACAAAATTAGATTTTATAGCTTACCTTGTCATGAATACTAACAATAACTTTAAACAACTCGAACACGAACAAGATCATCTTGATACAGTTGTTTCTTTTGATAATGGAACAACTTTTAAAGTCAGCAAACTGATGCAACAGCTAAATAAGTTTTTTCAACAGTCAGTGCTTTATAAGTTACCAGAAAAATTAATGCAGGTTGGTTTAGGAACTCCTCCCGATTATCGTAATAATTGGACTAGCAATGTAAAAGCTGAAATTTTAGAACCTCAATCTGGCAAATGGAAAAAAGGCAAAGTAAGAATGAGAGTAGTTTTAGAATTTTGTCCAGATGAACCAGAAGAGGTAGAAATTACTAATAATTCGGATAACAATAATTCTTTAGATGATATCCGTAAACATATCGACATTACTAACTAAAAAATTAAATTAAGGATTGATTATGGAAAATATAGATAGATTGATTAACAATGATGAAGTAATATCCATTAATAATAAAGAAGATAATGTTTTATTGGGTCATCATACTTATAAAGCCAATGAATTTTTACATAGATTGGGAGAACATATCGATCGCCATAAGATAGATCGCTGGATAGTAGATGGAGTACCTTGTCAACTTTTATCCCCAAATCAAAACTGGCAATCAGGTAAAATCAAAATTTGTGTACAATTCATTCCCGATCGCCCAGAATCAGTCTTAGATGATATTAGAAAAAATATTGAAGACTGCTAAATGAATTTAAATAAAATGTCAAAAACTCCCAGAATTAATATACCGAAGGCTGTTAGAAAATACGTATTACAAAGAGATAACTACCAATGTCAAAGTTGCGGTCAACAAAGCCATGAAACTCAGATAAACATCGATCATATTATTCCCCTGGCTACAGGCGGCAGTAACGATATTAGTAACTTACAGGTTTTGTGTAGTCGCTGCAATCAACAGAAAAAAGCTCATTTCGATTCTCGGTTTAATCGTCATTTTATTAATTAAATTTATCTACCTTTTTTATTGTTTAATTATCAAACCAACTTGACTTCGTATGTTCAGTTAACTTATCATCATTAGTTAATAAATAAATCCAAGCACAAGTATCTAGTAAATATCTCATCTTTTACCATAACGAG
>JASJDR010000325.1 GCA_030065615.1 Xenococcus sp. MO_188.B8
CGGTAAGCGATCGCGCGATCGCTTACCGCCATGGGTTCTCCGATAGTTACTGTTGACTTGCGCCACCCTAAGTGAGGACGACGAGGATTTTTCCTCCCTTTAATTCGGGCAATCGCATCAAATAAAAGTAAGCTGGTTTCGGCAAATCTTTCAAAACAAGGTTTTTCTGGAATATAGCTGCCAGTCACGGCGACAAAACTTTCGACCAAACGCATATGCAACATCTTTAAGTCAGCTTCGGTTGCAATCCAATCTGCTAACCCTCGTTTGAGAGGAGATAAGTTTTTTAATTTAGTCAGATCTTGTTGATAAATATAATTCCAGCCAGCTTCTTCTAAACGGCGACAGCGCTGAATAATATTACCCTTTTTCTTGAGACCAAAATATGATTCTCCTACCGCTAAAGATATATCTAATAATTTTTGGAGTCTGAGAGTAAGATCTGCTTCTGGACAAAGTGCATCTGAAGACAAATCCGATAAATGGTAATGATAAAAACGATGGTAAAACTGTTCCATTTCTGAAAGAAAATGCTCTCCCAGTCTCAATATACGTTGATAATATAATTCTTCTGGTTCCTTGGAGTTGGCAATTGCCTGTCCTGATAAACCACAATCGGTTTCGAGGTTACTCAACAACCAATCTAGCTTTGACCATTGAGGATTGATGTAATGATACTGAATATTGATTGGCACAACGATAACTTTTTCCCTACGGTTAGCTTTTGCCAGATCTTCTACCCCCCAAAATGCCAATTGAGCTACACCAGGTTCGAGAGGACTCACAATTTCACTATGACCGTTAGTCGCCCCCTCAGGAGCTACCGCTAAAGGAAACTGACCATTAATTAATAATTCTCTTGCCTTCTTCATTGCTTGCCAGTCTAGGGTTTTACCTCGATGAACAGGAATACCTCCCATCTGCGCAAACAACCAACCCAGCCAATCACCAACCCAGATTGTCATTCCCCTGTCATACATAAAATGACTGTGAATGGGAGATTGTAAATTAATGCCT
Organism: Xenococcus sp. MO_188.B8; assembly: GCA_030065615.1. Taxonomy (GTDB): domain Bacteria; phylum Cyanobacteriota; class Cyanobacteriia; order Cyanobacteriales; family Xenococcaceae; genus Xenococcus. Next base: position 1,018 of record JASJDR010000325.1, read on the forward strand.
TGTTGACGTGCAATCTGGGGCATCGCACGAGAGAATAAATACAAACCAGTCAGTGGATCGTCTACTTCACAATGACGAAAAGCTAAGAGCAAGCGAATTTCCCCGCTCTGGAATTGATTATAAAGCTTAACTAATCTTTCGCCATTGATGGTTTCAATTGGGCTAATTCCCGCTGGTAGCCAATATAGCAAGCGAAATCTTTGTAAAATAGGCAGTGACCAATGAACAAGCTGCAGAATAAAAGGATTAAAAGTTGGAGCAATAAAATCTAGTTTGGGTTGAGCGCGATGCATGCTTCTGTTATTAGTTATCAGTTATCAATTATCAATTATCTCCTTCAAAGCTTGGCAACTGAAGCTTAACCTGGATTATGGGTTTAATTTTGAACCTGAAACACTTAACTCCTTAATATCAAAATAAGCTATTTTTTCCCTCAGTCTCTATTTTTACTGAAAATTAAATTCCTGATTATGAACTTAAGATGAACTTATCGATATATTTTCGTAAAGATTGTGACAAATAAGAATTTTGATAACGGAGTGGGACTTCTCATTCCGAATTTTGTTTGGTATCTTTTGGATGGTGATAATTTAGTTGCTTATAAATAAATCCCAGCATTTATGTGAATAAATGTTGTAGGCCAGTACATATAGGTAAATATAAACATTGTAAATTTTATTTAGAGGAAGCATGACTCAATCTACGACAGCACAAGTAACCAAAGAAACTGAACTAAATGCTTTAGAATCTATAGCTCAAAAAGGAATTGCTGCTACAGAAATTCGTCCTTGGGGTTCTTTTACGACCTTAGAAGAAGGTCAAGGTTACAAAATCAAGCGCATCGAAGTAAATCCTGGTCATCGCTTAAGTTTACAGATGCACCACCATCGTAGTGAGCATTGGATTGTAGTTTCTGGAACAGCCAAAGTAACCTGTGGTGATGAAGAAAAAATCCTCAGTAGTAATCAATCTACTTACGTTCCTCAATGCACTACTCACCGTCTGGAAAATCCTGGAGTGATCAAATTAGTGCTCATTGAAGTTCAAAATGGTCAATATCTGGGAGAGGATGATATTATTCGTTTCCAAGATGACTATTCTCGTAAATAAAGATTTGGCAATAATTTAGCTTAGTGGTAACTTTTTTGCGGTAGCATTAGCTAGAGAAACTCAAGAGCTCTCAAAATGATACATATTAGTCAAAATGCAGCCCAGGAAATTAAGCGAATTCAACTTAGCCAGCAAAAACCAGACAGTGCCTTCAGATTAACAGTTAAAGAAGGAGGCTGTTCTGGTTTATTTTATAATTTTCAATTAGATGCCTCCTCTTTAGAAGAAAATGCTTCTACTCAAGAAACAGAATTACGGTTTGAAAGTAACGGAATCTCTATCGTGGTAGATCAGAAATCCTATGTTTATCTAGAAGGAATAAAATTAGATTATGCCGAAGATCTTATGGGAGGAGGTTTTCGCTTTCAGAATCCTAATGTTTCTAGTTCCTGTGGTTGTGGCATATCTTTTGCTCCTAGGAGATCAGAGGATAAGTAATAGGTGATAGGTAAATGAGTCAAGAGATTGCTTTTTTAGGATTAGGCTTGATGGGAGGTTCCATGGCGGCTAACCTAGCTCGTCAAGGGTATAATGTCATGGCCTGGAATCGTACTAGCGATCGCCCTGGAGTCAAGATTGCCCAGCAAGCGGGGGCAAAGGTCGCAAGTTCTATTGCCGAAGCTGTAGCTAATGCAGAAATTATTTTGACCTGTGTCGGCGATGTTCCTGATATCAAGGAAGTACTACTGGCAGATCAAGGAGTAATCAACTATGCTCGTCCCCATAGCTTGATTGTAGATATGAGTACTATTGGTAGCAAGGCAGCTCAAGAAATTCAGATAGAGCTCAATAAACGCCAGTTACGTTTTATGGATGCGCCAGTGTCTGGGGGGGATATTGGGGCAATTAATGGTACTCTCACTATTATGGTAGGAGGAACAGCTGAAGATTTTGCTGAATGTAAGCCGCTGTTTGAAGTAATGGGTAAAAATATCCATCTCTGCGGCGAGGTGGGTAGTGGACAAGGAGTCAAAATGTGCAATCAAGTCCTTTGTGCCCTATACATGGTAGGTTTATCTGAAGCCATGCAGTTGGCAAAGCACCAAGGTATCGATCCTAATCTCATAGTAGAAGTTTGTGGCACTGGTGCTGCGGGTTCTTGGGCATTATCCAATTTAGGACCCAAGATCATAGAATCTGATTATCAGCCTGGATTTGCGATCGCTCATATTATTAAGGATTTACGCTTAGTCCAAGAAATCAGTGAAGCTGCGGGTGGTCATATTCCAGGAGTTGAGCTAGCAAATAGTTTATTTAAAATGGTTCAGTCTCTGGATAATGGGGAAGGGGGAAAGCAAGGTACTCAAGCTATGATTCGCGCTTATCAAGAGTTGGACTTTAGTGAGTAATTTAGACAAATAATTGACTAACTAAACAGCTAAACTTAGGCAAAAGAGGAGAAGTAACAGAATCATTTTCCAACAGAGTTGCCACTAAAACTAATCTGGCATTTTCTCGACGATAGATTGCAACTTGTTTAGTGAAGCGATCGCAAATCCAATATTCGGCAACACCATAAACTGAATATAACTTTAATTTAGTTTCGCGATCCCGACTTTCATTGTTCTTCCCTGGGGATAACACTTCAATTACTAACTCTGGCGCCCCTAATAAATGTCCTGCTTCATCTTCTATTTGGGCTAACCTTGCTTTACTTAACCAAACTACATCAGGAATCACACTATCTATCTCCGATAAAATCATCCCAGGAGCGATAATAATTTCCCCTAAACCAGTTTGTTCCGACCAAATATCGAGATAGCGAGCCAATTTTACACAAACTTGTTGATGTAGACGATGAGGCGATCTGGTCACAAATAATTCTCCATCGATAATCTCATAATTAACTGATTCGTTTTGGGGGAGAAATGCTAAATCTTGAGTTGTCCAAAATACTTTATTCGCAACTTGACTCATAAGCTGGTAGAGGATTATTTGGATTAATTGTAGCAACCATCAAATATTTATGTGCTTCATTCACCAATAGAGTAAAAAATGACTCTGAGAAACGCTATTTTGTTTAAAAGGGCTTGCAATATATCGCTTGGCACGATCGCAAATAAGTGAGAGATAAGATAATGTACTAATAAAGATTTTTTTTTAAAACTACTACTTTTAGTCTCTTAACCAAAAGCTTACCTAAACTTTACTAGGATATTAAGAAATTGAATTACAATCATCCGGTGAACTTTAGTCGTACAATTTGTTTTCCTGTAGTTACATTTGTTACAGACTTAGCAACACTATTGTGTGTAGCGGTTGTGATTTTCTTGGTTTCTGCTATATAATTGCCGATAGAGAATCAAAGATAATGTTTATCAATCAAATTTGTTGGAAGACTTTATCTCGTAAGTCTTTGGGCTTTTCGTGAATTAACCTTTAAGGTGTGAGGATTAATTAAATTATGTCTAAATTATTTTTGAGTGCCTTGAAAGCGGCACCTGCTATTATTGCGAGCTCTTTAGCTATGTCTAATGTAGCAATGGCTCAAACTGTAACTCCCAATGAGTCTTCTGTTGACGCAACATTAGATCAAATTAATAACTACAACAAGACTGCTAATCGTCCCATGTCTCAGGTAACTAACGTTAACCAACTAAGAGACGTTTCTCCTACCGACTGGGCTTTTGAAGCCTTACGCAGTTTAGTAGATCGTTATGGTTGTATTGTCGGTTATCCCGATCAAACCTACAGAGGAAATAACTCCTTAAGTCGTTATGAATTCGCTGCGGGTTTAAACGCTTGTTTAAACCAAATTGAACGTCTAATTGCCTCTTCTGAAGCGGTGCTGAGAGAAGATATCGAAACTATCAATCGATTGCTGCAAGAGTTTGAAGCAGAATTAGCTACTTTGAATGGCCGAGTTGACAATTTAGAAAGTCGGACTGCTTTCCTCGAAGATCATCAATTTTCGACTACTACCAAACTAAAAGGTGAAGTGATCTTTGCTCTTGGTAACACTTTCGGTGACGATATTGACTCTCAAGCCACACTCAGTGATCGCGTGCGGTTAAACTTTGATGCTAGTTTCACCGGAAAAGACCTTTTGCGAACTCGTATCCAAGCTGGTAACACTGAGGGATTCCGTTCTGACATTACTGGAACTGATTCAACCCGGGTTGGTTTTGATGTTAGTAATGGTAATAATATTGAACTCAATGATTTATACTACCGCGTTCCTTTCGGCGATAAATATAGATTTTGGCTCGGTGCTAATTCACTAGGAAATCACAACATATTGGATGTTGGTAATCCCTATCTCAAAAGTAGTGGCACTGGCGCTTTATCCCGTTTTGGTCGTCGTAATCCTCTAATTTTCCGAACTACTGCTGGTGTTGGGGCCGGTGCTAATGTCAAATTTAACGATGTTTTCGCCTTTAATGCTGCCTACTTAAGCAACAGTGATGCTGCCGACCCTTCTCTTAGTGAAGGTTTGTTTAACGGGTCTTATGCTGCCAGCGGTCAGGTAGTAGTATCACCGCTTGAGAAACTTGACCTAAATGTAGCTTACGTTCGTTCTTTCCAGACTGGAGACGATGTTAACCTTTCTGGTAGTACCTCAAGTAGTAACGCCAAACGTCCTTTTGGAGAAGTTGACACCACATCTCACCATGTTGGTTTTGGCGGTAATTACCAATTTACCGATAGAATTGCCCTCGCTGCTTGGGGTGGCTGGGCTAATGCTACCAATAAGGAAGATAGAGGTACTGCTGGTATCTGGACCTGGAATGTTAACTTGACTTTCCCAGATCTAGGAAAGGAAGGTGCTCTTGCCGCTGTTGGAGTTGGGATGCCTCCTAAGTTAACTGCGGGTGACAATGTTGATAAGGATGACGATACTTCCCTACTAATTGAAGCGTTGTACAAATATCCCATCAACGATAATATCCTGCTTACTCCTGGTTTTTACGTGGTGACTAACCCAGACCACGATTCAGATAATAGCGCTGCTTTTGTTGGTTTAATCAGAACTACCTTCAAGTTCTAATTACTAAGATCACTGTAAGTTTAACAAACTAAGATAGAGGCGTTGAGACAAACGTCTCTTTTTTTGTATTCCATGCATCTGTAAAGCTTTGACTGTTAGCTTCAACTACTATGACGATGAAAGATTTCATCAATTATCCAAGTCGTCGTCACTTTAAAATCATGAATAGGGCAAGGTAGTAATTCTAAATAAGTAGCTTCTCGAATCAAATGCCCAACTTCTCCGCTGACTTCAATGCGATCAAAGATATTAGCTACACTTTCATCTATTCCCAATTTCATCATCGATCCCCGCAGCCTTACGTTAGCAGGTTTTAAAGGATGACCATTAACTTTAGCTATCAGATTATGAGCAATTGCTTTTCCCTGTTGATAGGCTACTTGAGC
>JASJDR010000326.1 GCA_030065615.1 Xenococcus sp. MO_188.B8
CAATTTATCTCGAAGTAGACCAGCTCTACTTCTGGATAAATTACTTAGGGCTAAAATAGCTCATTCCCAAGTCCATGACAATTCAGACTTGGCCGCCTGAACTCAGGTGCAAAACACAAAAAAAACTTATTACTGTCCAGTCTATAACTCAAACCCCTAAAATCCAATAGCTTCACTTCCTACTTAATACCAAATTAAAGAATGTTTGCTACACATGCAATTCTTTGTAGGGGTTTGGCACTGCCAAACCCCTACAATTATCTGTCGTATTTTTTATTCAAATTGGTATAACTTATCAGTACGAAGGAAGGTGGTTTATGCTGCGATCGCATTTACCTGAGTAAAAGGGTTACATTATCAAATCAGAAGTAATTAGCGTTGCTTACATAGATTGATGATTTCTATCTTTAGAAATAGGCCGATATTGGTCAATATTGATAGTATAGTGATGAGCCGTAAATTTACTTACTTGTTTTGTCTCGTTACAACTATACCCCGTCCAGATTCAATACTGGAGTTTTTTTTATAGGGAAAAACTCTGGTTTTCCAAGTAGACCTGGTTTATTTAAGGATTATTAACTGCCTAACGATGACTAAATTAATTGACAATCCCACCGAACCGCCCCCTGAGCCTCCAAAATCTCCAAAACATTGGTTACGTAGAGTTTTACAACCCTCTAAGAAAAAAGCTGTAGTGATAATTATTATCGCATCGCTAGGTGGAATTGCTTACTTAGGTTTAGATTGCTGGTTAAAACGGAATTTACCCTTAATTATAGAATCTTACGGGAGTAAACTTCTCAATCGTCCTGTGAAGGTAGGGAAGGTAAAGAGTTTTTCTCTGACAGCTATTACTTTAGATTCAATATCTTTTCCTGCTACAGCAACAGATAAAGATTACGTAGTTATAGATGCAGTTAGAGTTGGCTTCAATCTGTTCCCTGTTATTTTGCATCGTACCCTGGCTGTAGATCTTACTTTAATGCAGCCCAAAGCTTATTTAGAGCAAGAAGGAGATGGTTCTTGGTTGAATTTGAATTTACCCCTACAGCAAGTAGCAGAAGTTCCCAGATTTTTAGATATTAGTGCCAAGATTAAACAGGGAAATCTGCAGATTGTCCCTTATCGGAAGTCTTCTCTAAAGATAAATCTAGATCTAGAAGGTAGATACAATCCCCAGAATCAAGGACAGATAGAATACGATTTAGAAGCTACTATTGCTAAAGCTCAAGCAACTCTGCAAGGAGAAACTTTTTTAGAAACAGGAACAACAACTGCCAAATTACTGATTCAAGACTTAGCTTTAACTGATGCAGTAAGTGTAATTCCCAATGCTTCTGTAAATCTGACTCAGGGAGTAGTTAATGCAGATTTAGATGTCAATATACCTTCCCTCTCAGAGTTTACTTCTGCAAATATAGAAGGCATATTGAGAGTAGGAGAGGTCAGGGGAGAGGTAGCAAGTCGAGACATAGAAGGAAAATCTTGGTTAAGATTTGGCGGAAGCAAGGTTGAAGTTCAACAGACTCAAGGCAGGATAGAAACTATCGAAGCAAAAGTTTCAGGAGCAGTCGATTTACAACAGGGTTACGATCTAGATTTAGCCATTCTTCCTTTTGATTTAGCTACCTTACCCAAGACGCTCGCCACGGAATTACCGGTACCAGTTACCGGAGAAGTTAAGGGAGACATCCAATTAAGGGGAGATATCGAGCAACCTCGCATAACAGGAACAATTAGTAATACTAAGCCTTTGACTATAGACCAGGAATCTCTCACCACCTTATCTGCCAAATTTAGCGCAGATTTAGATAAGTTCACTCTTCAAGATTTAAGAATTATTCCTCGGGTAGGAGGAATAGTTAGGGTTACAGGGGAAATTGCCACGAATCTCCAACAGAGTTTAGCTACGAACCAAGAAATTGATCCGGCTAAGATGCCTTTGGATTTTACCTTGAAGGCAGACTTACCTACACAAACAATCGCATCTTCTTATTGGCAATTTCCAGACAAGACTTCAGTGGGCAATTTCAGCAGTGAGGGAACAGTTACCGGAACAATAGCCGATCCGCAACTATTATTACAGTGGCGCATCCGCCAAGCTGCTGTTTTAGGAGAACCTCTGAAAGGGGAAGGAAAAATATTTTTTGCTAATCAGAATATTCAGTTGCAAGATTCTTTTTTAGAGGTGGGAACAGGAAAGATCGCTGTAGAAGGAACCAGTAATTTAGAGCAGAAAACCTGGCAAACTGCGATCGCAGGTAAGGATCTTAGCCTAACTCCTTTTTTGTCCCAACTCCCATTAGCAGGAATTAACTTAAACCATCCTGTTATAGTAAATAACGCTCAAGCTAACTTATCAGGAAAACTAGATAAGATTTCACCCGACAAGATGCAAGGCTTAGCTATTATTAATCTAGATTTTAATAATAATCCTGTTACCCTCAACAGCAGTCTTAATCAAGGAGAAATTAATGCTACTGTCAACACTGAAACTATTGCTTTAAATCAATATATTCCTAACTTAGCTACCCCTGTTACAATTCAATCTAGCAAATTTGAGATCAGCAGCCAGATAGCACCTTTACTTAGTGAAAAACCCGATCTTAGTAGGGTTAGCTCTAATATAAACGCTAACTTGTTGGTTGCAGAAGGAATTGTTACCGCCCAAGGAAGCTTACAAAATAATCAGTGGCAAGGAAACATCCAAGGAAATAACCTTAAACCCTCTTTACTATCGACCCAATTTTCCGAAAAATTAGCGCCAGTTAATACTAACATCCAGTTATCGGGCAATCTTCCAACCTTCATTACTCAACCAGAGAATCTTTTCCTTAAAGCCGAGCAAATCGAGATTACAATGGGTCAGCAATATCTTAAGGCTTCGGGGGATATTGTCTTAGCTAACTTATTAACTAATCCTGATATCGCTAATGTCGCTTTAGAGGTGGATACTTTTCTTGACTTTAATAATCTCTATCTTCAAGAGTTGATCTCTAACAATTACCCGCAATCTTTAATCAATATTCCTAAAATCTTAGGTCAAGCTGAATTAGTAGGAAAATTACGGGGTAAAAACTTGATTTCTAACCCCACGCAACCTGGAAATTTTTTTTTAGCAGGGGATATTACCCTGAATAACTTGACAGTTCAAGATACTGTCTTCGATCCTGTGATGAAGGGCAGTATTAGTATTGATCCTAACGCCCAAAACGCGATCGTAATTCAAGGAAAACAAGATATCTTCGAAGTAGCATTAGAACCCTGTGTAAGTAGCAGATGTCGTTTTCCCTATCTTCCTAATACTCTCAAGGCGCGGATTAATGACAATCAAAATACTTCTATTATTGCTACAGGAAACCGTCAAGGAAATATTTTTCAAGTTAAGATTGCTCAATTTCCCCTGGCTGTACTCAATATTACGCCTGCAAAACCAATCGGACTAGACTTTCCCCTAGAAGGAATCGTCACAGGAGATCTAGACATCAATCTCTTTTCTCTAGGAACCAGTGGCAAGATCACTGTTGAAAAACCAGGAATAGAATATCTCGAAGCAGATAAATTTGCTGTGAATTTTAATTACGATGTAGAACGTAATTTTGCCGAAATAGCCGCGGCTTCATTGCTTCTTAAAGATAGTGAATATAACTTGAATGGCAATATCGACTTAAATTCTGGACAAATCCAAGGTAAATTAGACATCCCCCAAGCTTATATCCAAGATATCCTAACTACTCTTGGTTGGTACAGCATTGCTGATGCCATTGATTTATGGGATTATGTCGAATTCGCTTCTGCTGAGGCGATCAAACTTAACAACATCAAAACATCAGGAAAGTCGATTGGTCATAAGCTTCAACTGTTGGCCAACATAGAACAAGAGTTTCAGGAGAAAATTGCTGCCCAAATAAATTCTAATCTTCCTACCCAACTCGATATTACAGGCGGTTATTCTGGTGATGTGTTGATTGCTGGAAATATTGCTAATCCTGAGATTAACTTTGCGATCAATGCTCAAGACTGGCAATGGAGAACCCAAACAACCCTCACAACTTTTTTACCCGATCAAGGTTTAGTAAAATTAAACGCCCAGGTAATTGCCCTTCCCCAAATTCAACTACAAGGAAAGGTCAAAGATAAAAATTTAAATCTAGACATTGCTAAACTACAGCTAGGAGATGCTACTTTCTCCGCATCAGGGACTTTCTCCCCAAATCAACAAAACCTGAAATTTGAGCTCAATAATCTAAGTGTCGATACGATCTCTAAATTAGTCAGGATTCCTGGAGATATTAAAGGAACAATTAATACGAATGGTACTTTTAAAGGTACGATTAAACAACCTGAATTATCAGGAAATATTATCTTTACTGATGGTGTATTGAACCAGCAACAATTAGCAGCAAATATTGTTGGAGACTATAGCTATCAAAATCAAAAGTTCAACTTTAATATCACTAAACCTGAGTCTATACAAATTGCTGCTAGCATACCCTATCCGATACAACCCCAAATAAATGATCGGGTAACGGCAAATATCAAACTAAGCACAGAAGCTTTTACTCTAATTAACGCCTTGACCAAAAATAATTTAACTTGGATCGCAGGTGCAGCAAACGCAGAAATAGTAGCTACAGCAAATATCGATCTTAACCAAGCTGAGCTTTTTGATAATGTTGAAGCTCGGGGAAAAGTAATTCTCGAACAAGTCCAAATTAAAACTCCCCTCATTACTGAAACTATAACTACTAATGGTCAAATCACTCTCGACAATCAATTAGTTGACGTAAAGAGACTCAAGGCAAAAATAGGAAATAAGGATTTATCTATCACTGGGAAATTTCCGCTTCTCGATACTGTGGACAACTTAGCCAATCCTTTAACCATTAATATTCCTTCTGAAAATATCATACTCAAAGAAATTTATCAGGGTAGGGTAGCTGGAAATATCATCTTGACTGGAACAGCTTTAAAACCCATAATCAGTGGCGAAGTCGCCCTAGAAAATGGGAAATTCTCAATTCCCAAGTATTTGTGGGAACAAAACTCTGCAGTCTCGGTAACTACAAGCAATATTCCTAATCGTAATTCCCCATCAAGGTATCAAGTCTTAGCTAAAGATTTTTCTGTTAAATTGGATGATTTTCGCCTAAAAACACAATCTCTATCTAAGTTATCTAAGTTAGTTAACTTAGAGATTTTGCGACCTCTAGAGTTATCTGGATTCAAGATGGAAGGAGAACTAAATCTTAATGGTCCTCTTAATGACATTAGTCAACTTAAGGGAGAAGGAACATTCAAAATAATAAAAGGGGTTGTGGGCTGGTTAACCACTAATTTGTTCCTAGTAAGAGATCGGGAGAATCTGATTGTTTTTAATCCCGATACTAAGATTATCAATCCCTATCTCGATATTGAACTAAGATCGGATGTTGAAGAATTACGACAAGTGCGACAATTAGATCCCGGAGCGAATGAAATTTTAGATGGGATTTTGGATGCCAACAGAATTCGCAGGATAGATGTCAGAGTACACGTTGAGGGAAAAGTTGAGGAGATATTAGGAACAATTGCCCAAACAGATACCTGTGACATTAGTCCTGATAATGTGACAATTACAGCAAACTCTAGCTATTCCCATTCTGAATTAGAAAAATTAGATAATTGTGTTAAGAGCAATCGTAGTTTATTAGGTGTTTCTGCAATAACTATTTCCAGTACACCTTATCGTACCGAGGGACAAATCGTAAATCTTTTGGGATATCAATCTTTGTTCTTGGACCCCAACAACAGGGATAATTCCTTATTAAATTTAGCATTTGCTCAATTTGTCTATAAGCCTATCGAAAAACGCTACTTGTTTGAAGCAAATAATTTTATTGTGGGAGTGGGAAAAAAATTCGGGATAGACGAGCTCCGAGTTTTTCCTTTTATAGAAATGTCTTCCCAACTGGGAAATAGCAATTTCTACCTTCGAGGTATTTACGACCCTAAGATAATTAGAACTCAAAGTAGCGCTTCAGAGGCTAATACCAACCGAGAAGTTTATGAAATTAGACTTGAGTTTCGACCGAAATTTTAGCAAGTTTGACAGCGATTACATAGACATCTCAACAAGATTCATGCTTCCATTTAGAACTGTCGGCAAAATTATGCTTCTTCTAGCTGAAAATCGAGATAAATTTCTGAACGGAAAAAGGTCTTTGTAGCGATTATAGTGACAAAGTTATGATTCCAGTCTTTGGATTAAGTGATTTGACAAAACAAAAAGCGCCCCCTGATTCAGGAGACGCTTAGAACAAAATTCTATTTTCAACTAACTAACTAACTCTTAACCATTGATCGCAGGAGCAGTTAGAGCAACAGGAGCGGACTCACCAGCAGCTAAGTCTAAGGGGAAGTTATGCGCATTACGCTCGTGCATTACTTCGAAACCTAGGTTAGCTCTGTTTAAGATATCAGCCCAAGTTCCTACCACACGACCTTGAGAGTCG
>JASJDR010000327.1 GCA_030065615.1 Xenococcus sp. MO_188.B8
CCTCTGGGCGTGGGGTTCGGTGCCTATTGACTGCCTTGCCCCTGCTGTTTTTCCCAGTGGTTGCTCAAAGATGGCTCGCCCCTGGCTGCGATTCTCCATCGGTGGCTATGTGGGTTTTTTGTTTCCTCGCCTTACTTGGTTGCTGGTCGCGCCAGGTCGTCCTCTCACCTTTCCTCGGCGGTTCCGTTTCTTGCCCTTTGTTTCTAACAATTATAGCATGTCCTCATCATATATTCAAGCATTTTTCTCGGTTTCTTGAGCCGAAATATTTTCTAATTCAACTAGTGAAGCCATTGCCTGACGTACTTTTTCCTGCCAGTTGGGTAGTTGTTTTACCTGTTCTAATAAAGTTGGTGGCACTCTTAAAGACATCTTTGCCGAGCATGGCTCATCCCAGTCATATTTCTGTTTAAAGCTGTATTTTCCAATGTCTGGATTGCCCCCCGGTCGTGGCATATTTCTATCTCCTAATCTTTCTTTAACTATAGCACGAAGACATACTATAAAGTTATGTTACAAATATATTGTGTATAACATGGGGACATGGTAAACTAAAGATAGTAAAAATTCAAAAGCCGAGGTCGAACTTGTCCAGTGAACACCTCGGCTCAACCCCTAAAGAAGAGGTAATTATTTATGGTACATCAAGTTCTGAAAACTTCCCCCCATGGAAATTTTCAAATAACTCAACTATGCGAAAACGTTGCTATTTGTGAGGCCAAAATAGATAAACATAATTGGGGAAATGCCACTGAAACAGAGCCAGCGTTTCTCGTTTATCTAGGCTGTAAAAAGAATGAAGTAGCCGAAAAAATCAACTATATCAATAATGCTCTTGGATGCTATTGGTGCGAAGTTCGTAAACCAAAATATCTCAAAGGTTTTGAAGCTGAAATAAAAATCAGAGGAATGCAAAGAGAATCCGATAATAACGCCTACGGATTAGACTATCTAATCTGGAAGAAAAACAACTATGAATATTTAGAAGAAGAAGAAATCGAATATTACACCACAAGACATATGCCCCGTTGGTAATCCTTATTCTCCCCTCTACCTTTGAGGGGAAAACTAGCAATATAGTTTTCAAAAATGATAATGCAAACTACAGAGAAAATTATTCCTCCAACTCTTCCTGGCGAATGGTCTCTAGCCCAGATCCAAGAAGCCCTTAAAAGACCTCTGCCAGATAGTTATCTCAAAAGACTAAAAGATAAAGGGAACGCGCTTTATTTGCCTTGGTGGAGAGTCGTAGCTATCCTTGATAAGTACGCAATCGGTTGGTCGTGGGAGCTTCGAGACATCAAGCTTAGTAGCGATCGCATTTTTATGGTGGGTCGTCTGACAATTCCGACCAGCGAAGGAACCGTTTACCGAGAGGCAACAGGAACGGAAGAACTCAAACGAGAGAAATTTAACAAGGAAACTGGAGAGCTAGAAATTAAAGAATTAGCCTATGGCGATCCCTCATCGAACGCCGAAAGTATGTGTTTTAGAAGAGCAGCTGCTAAATTAGGCTTAGCACTTTATCTCTATAAAACTGATTAATTAAAGGATAATGACGTGAGCGCGGAGTGAGTAACCTCTCCAGCTCACGAAGTCACGGGAGTAATGAGGGCGCCAGCCCGAAAAGTCAGCTAGACAAAAGGTTTCTGCTATACCGAACGCCTTTTTTTGGTTTTTTTTCCACGAAAAATCAAAAAAGGTGTAACGCGGGCGGGACGGGCGGGCGCTGGGCGAGGAGCGGGGGGTAAAACTCACGAGAAAGATAGCGAGAAACTACACTAGCCCACCCCTCGGCGATCGAGACCAGCAATTGAAGACGCGATCGCACTGAGCCCTTCAAAGAGCGATCGCCAAATAAAATTATCTTACCGTGTGGTTGCTACTCCAAATCAATAAACTTACTGACAGCCTTCTCCATTGCCTGAAGTGAACCAGCCCCAAAGCGTTTTTGCAGCCTGCGTACATACCAATACCCCAGGAGCGTTAACCATTGATGGGGTCGAGAAAAAGCCAATAGATCGTACCAAACTGTATCGTTAGAGCGACACCATTCCACTACAAAACGTTCTTCACCGCATAATCCATGATCTGGCAATGTTCCTACCGCCAAGCCAAATTTTTCAGTCGAACCATTTTCTTCAAGGATATAGATAATTCGGCAGGGGTTAAGCGACCAAATACCTAGTTGTTGAACCATAATACCTACTGTTGACCCCACTTGAATTGGTGTTTCTGACCACAGAAGTTCAACCCAGTCGAGTCCAAACATCTCCCAGCGAGCAACGGCAGCTTTGGCTTGCTCAAATATCTTGGCTCCTGACCCCAGCAACACGCGATTATGGTCAATGATGTAGTGACGGTCAAGGTGATGGTCAGAGTTTGACCACATCTGAGCGGAAGCTCCGGCATCGGGACAGGAAAAAGGCTGTTTACTTTGCTGTTCTAAATACTGCTGTACTTGTGTGGTAGTCGGTCTGGTAAGCGAGTACACAATAATATTCTCATAAATTAGTGGTTTCTCTATTTAATTCTGATACTGAAACTCATAGCCATTAGATCTTAATAAACTGACTAGAACCGGAGTCAGGATTGATATGTAGATAACGCTCTGTCGTCTCCAATTTGCTGTGGCCAAGAGATTGCTGTAACAGTCTTAAATTACAACCCCCCTCGATTGCATGGGAAGCATGGGAATGTCTCAACCAATGACAAGATGCTTTTTCTGAAATCCCAGCTCGTTGGGCACATTGTTTAACAATCCTATACACCATCGTTCTCTCCAAAGCTCTGCCAGTACGGGAGACAAAGACCGCATCAATAATTTTAGGTAGCCTCATTAACAGTTCCCAGAGAGCAACAGGAACTAATACAACACGGGTTTTACTGCCTTTGCCAAAGACATTACATTTGCCCCCATCTTCCGAGGGTTGTAAATCATCCCAGGTTAAACTACACACTTCGCTGACCCTTAAGCCACAAGCATACATCAAGCACAATAAAGCGCGATCGCGTTCATTACGAGCCGCTTCAATTAACTTTAAACAATCCGCTTCCGACAGAATTCGTTCGGCTAACTTTTCCTTAACGCGAGGACATTTGATGTAGCTGCCGATATTAGTCTCTAGATAACCTATCTTGACCCCATAGCTAAACAGGGATTTAATCGCTCTAATTTTATTGGCCACGGTCGCCGGGCGCGAGGTTAACTCCAATCTTCGCTGCCAGAGCTGTAAATCTTCGAGCTGCACTTCAGCTAAGGGTTTATTGATAAAGGCGAAAAACCCCGTCACAATACTGCGGTAACTTACTTGGGTGGTGCGGCTTTTATCCCCCAACCAGACATAGACTAGATCTCGGTCAGTTGTGGCTCGGGTTAATACATTTGTTTTCATAGTTCAACAAACCTGTGTATTTTGTTGAATTGCTCGAATTCACGTCCAAACCATACCACGAACGCATTTCCTCTCAAACAACTCGCTCAAAAATTAACTATGTATTACTCCGATCTGGAGCTATCTTAATGGTGTATTACACCCCATGTTGCTATGCCTAAGATTGCTGTATATTGAGTCACACAAACACTGATTCTTTACCCAAATTCTTAACAATCAGGTAGTAGAAGACTGGGCGCAATTTCTGGCGGTTAGAAGCGCCGATTTTCTCGAGCGCATAGGTAATCGCTGCTTCAGCCGCATCACCCTCTACACCAAGTTTCCCAGCAATGAAATTGCTTCTGACCGTCTCAATCTCGGCAGTATCTGTGGCAGCCACCAATTTTCCATCCGAATCGTAAATCGATGGCCCAAGACCCTTGGCGATCAGGCGAAGCCTGGCACTGCGTGATCGCTTTCAGTAAAGCCTCATCACAGTCAATCCCACAGCTTGCCATCTGGGTCTTGCAGGCTGCAATCACTTCATCGAATTGAGACATAGTAAACCTCCCATCCTATTTGATCTCGTTAAAAGTCCCAGGTTGGTTGAATTGAACTCGGTAAGTGCAGATATATCACAAGCGCGTTTGCTCTCTAACAGTTCTGAGAGGAAACGTAAGATTACTCAGAATTTGTCAACCATTGGTTTACAGATTTTGGTCAAGGGCCATCATCTAGAGAATCAAGTCTAAATCTTCAGGAACTTGACCCATATATTCAATGGCTAAATGTTCCTCTGTTGCCGATTCTAGAGCTTGATAGATCTCTTCTTTATTTAGTGAATGAGCTAGGACTTGACCCTTAATTACTGGTAAATTTTCATCGGTTGAGCTGTAAGCAATTAAGACCCATTCCCCATGATAATTTTGCTGCATTTCTTCAAAGGTCATCAGATCTGACATGAGCCATTCCTCATTGCTGAACAGTCGAGGATTTAATTCTATAATGGTTTGAGAGCCCAGTAATCTTAAGCAACAAAAATCCTCGGGGGTTGGGTGATTGCTGTCTCAACGCTTATGAGCCAAACTGCACAGTCTTTTTTAACATCTCAGTTGCCAGCTCAGCCGGCACCGGAGGAGAGAACAAAAATCCCTGTCCTAATTCGCAACCATGTCTTTTGAGCCATTCCAATTGCTGCTCGGTCTCAATACCCTCCGCGATCGCTTTCAAGTCAAGTAAATTACTCAGGGCAATGACGGATTCGGCAATGATCTGGTTACGGTGATCCGTTGTGGCTCGGCTGACAAAGGCGCGATCGATCTTGAGGGTATCAACAGGCAATTGAGTCAAATAACTGAGAGAAGAATAACCCGTACCAAAGTCATCAATACTGAGATAAATGCCTTTTGCTTTAATCTGATTGAGTAATTTGAGAGTAACTTCGACGTTTTCAACTAACATACTCTCGGTGATTTCAAGTCCTAAGCTGTTTTCCTGGAGATTATAGGTCGTGAGAACTTCTTCCAGTTCTGGTAACAGTGAGCTTTGCATCTGTTTAACTGAAAGATTGACGCTCATCTGTAAGGGATTAGTCGAAAATTGAGCTTGCCAAGCCGCTAATTGTTGGCAGGCTGTGTGCAAAATCCATTGACCAATGGGCATAATTAGCTCTGTTTCTTCGGCAATCTCAATAAACTCTCCCGGAGAAACAAATCCTCTTTGGGGATGCTGCCAACGAATTAAGGCTTCGAAGCCTTTAATAACCATTGTTTTGAGTTCAACGATGGGCTGATAGTAAATTGTCAACTCATCATTTGCCAAAGCCTTTCGGAGGTCATGTTCGAGCTCTAGTCGTTGCACTACTTGGAAATGCATGGCCGGATCGAAAATAGCATATTGTCCCCGTCCACTTTTCTTGGCTCGATACATCGCTAGGTCTGCGTCCCTCAAGAGATTTTCGGTGCGCTTGTAGCTGATCGAACCCACGGCAATGCCGATACTAGTACTGGTAAACAGCTCTCGACTGCTGAGATGAAAGGGTGATTGCAAGCTCTCCAAAATGCGCTCTGCTACCCGTACCGATTCTTCTAGATCGTTCAGTTCTTCTAGCAAAATGACGAATTCGTCACCACCCAAACGCGCTACTAAATCAGTTTCACGAATGCATTTATCCAGACGCGTGACAACTGCTAGCAGTAGTTCATCCCCAATGAGATGACCCATGCTATCGTTAACAGCTTTAAAATTATCGAGGTCTAAGAAAAGCAGGGCAAACTGATACTCCCGATGGCGCTGAGCTCGCTTGAAAGCTAAGTCTAGTCGCTCCATAAGAAGGTTACGGTTGGGCAGTCCAGTTAGGCTATCATGGAGGGCATCGTGCTTCAACTTATGCTCGGCCTCGATGCGATCGCTCACTTCCCGCGACGTGGACTGTAAATGAACCACCTGCCCCTTTGCATCCAAAATTGTTTTGGTCAGGGTCTCTACCCAGATGTAATCCCCCGTTTTTTGGCGAATGCGATAGGTTATGCGCCTAGGAGTGCCATTTAAGGAGGGGGTATGAGTTTCCTGGCGAATCCGCTTGCGATCATTTGGGTGAAATAACTCATAAGGATCGCGCCCAATGAGTTCATCGGAGCAGTAACCTAGCAGGGCTTTACAAGATGAAGTGACATACATATAACGGCCATCTGGATGGTGCAAACACACCAGATCGCTCATATTTTCAGTTACCAGGCGCAGGCGCTCTTCACTCTCTCTTAAAGCTGCCTCGGCTTTCTTGCGATCACTGATATCGCGAATGACTGCTAGGGCGTGCTCGATCTGGCCCGAACCATCCCGCACCAGGGAAACACTGGTACTCGACCAAAAGCAACTGCCGTCTCGGCGCAGATAGCGTTTCTCCTGGAAGAAGGAGGGAACTTCGCCGGAAATTATGCTTTGCATTGCTGGCCAGATCCGCGCGTGATCGTCAGGATGGGTAATTTCCGCAACGGTTTTCGTCAGCAACTCCTCCTGGGTATAACCCAACATTTCGCAGAAGCGCGGGTTTAACT